>DAHWHV010000507.1 GCA_027335545.1 Clostridia bacterium | reverse complement strand
GCGCCGCTGGCGCCGCGCCATCCGGGACGCGGGCTGGCGCGCTACCCGTCCGCTCGGCGACGCCGGCGCTGTCGGTGACGCTGGTCGCGACCTCCCCGCCACGGGCCCTGGCGCGGCTGACCGAGGCGGCCGCCGAGGCCGGCGGGCGGGTCGTGAGCGAACCGGCCGGCCCCAGCGGGCGGAGCGCCGCCGAGCCGCGCGTCGCCACCTTGGACGCCCTCGTCCCGGTGGCCCAGGCTGCGGGGTTCGTTGGCGGGATCAGTCGCTTCGGTACGGTCCTGGCCCGGGCCGGCGCTCTCCCGGCAGCGACCCCCGGCGTTCCGCCCTTCGTGCACGTCCTGGTGACCGTCTTCGCCCCGCTCGTGACGGGTGCGGGGCCAGGCGCCGGGGCCTCGACCGTCTCTGCCGCGCCCACCGCCACGGTCACGGCCGAGACGGCGGTCAACCGCGGGGCGCGGCTGCGCGCGGCCCTGCTGCGCGTCGCGCACCTGGCCCCGTGGGCGGCCGGGGCTATCCTGGTCGGGTGGCTGGTCCTGGTGGTCTCGGGCCGCCGACGCCGTTCGTCCTGGCCCTGAGCTGGCGCGGCGGCCGGACGCCGCCGGTCTGCTCCCGGCTCGGGCGGGACGGGGTCCGCCCGGCGCGGCGTCGGCCCCGGGTCCCCGGATGCCGCGGGGGCGCGGCCGGGCTGGGCGGTGCCCGCCCCGGGCGATGTTGTGGCAGGAAGGGGATTGCGCCATCGACTCTGCCGTGGCCCGCGCCGTCTCCGACCAGCCCGGCGCTGCCGCCGCCCCCGCACCGACCGGGGAGGGGGCGGCGGCAGCCGGTAAGCTGGCGCTGGTCGACGGGCACAGCCTGCTGCACCGGGCGTTCTTCGCCCTGCCTCCGCTGGCGACGCCTGGGGGGCAGCCGACGGGGGCGGTCTACGGCTTTTTGACCATGCTGTCGCGCCTGCTGGAGGACGAGGCCCCGACCCACCTCGCCGTGGTCCTGGACCGCCCCGAACCCACCTTTCGCCACCTGGAATTTCATGCCTACAAGGCGCAGCGGGCGGAGATGCCCGCGGATCTGCGCAGCCAGCTCCCCCTGCTGCGCCAGGTCCTGGAGGCGCTGGACGTCCCGTTGCGGGAGCATCCGGGGGCCGAGGCGGACGACGTGATCGGCACCCTGGCGGGGGCGGCGGCCGCCAGGGGGTTCGAGGTGATCGTCGTGACCGGGGACCGCGACGCCCTGCAGCTGGTCACCCCCCGGATCAGCGTGCTGTACACCCGCCGCGGGATCAGCGAGATCGACCGAATGGATCCCGCCGCCGTCCAGGCCCGCTTCGGCGTTCCCCCGGAGCGCATCGTCGATCTCAAGGCGCTCGTGGGCGACCCCTCCGACAACTACCCCGGGGTGCCGACCATCGGGGAGAAGACCGCCGCCAAGCTGGTGGCCGCCCACGGGCCCGTCGAGGACCTGCTGGCCCACCTGGAGGCCGTGGGACCGCCCCGTGTCCAGCATGCGCTGCGCGAGCACGTCGAGACCGTGCGGCGCAACAAGCGCCTGGCCACGATCGCGCGCGATGTGCCGGTCCCCCTGGATCCCGAGGGCTTGCGGCGCGTGGTCGTCGACGCGGCGCAGGCCCGGCCGCTCTTTGAGGAGTTGGGCTTCCGCACCCTGCTGCCCCGCTTCGCGCCGGTGACGGCCGGTCCGGCCGCGGAGGCGCCGGTTGCGGAGGCGCCAGCGGCGCCCCCTCCCGCCCGTCGGGCCGTGACGGCGCAAGCCCTGGTCGGGGCGCTGGCCGCCCACCCCGGGGCGGTGGCCGTGGCGGCGAGTTGGCGACCGGGGCGCGGAGCGGACGCCTGGGCACCCCCGAGCCCGAGCGCCGTGGCCGCGGTGTTGGCCGGTGACACGGGCCCGGCCCTGCTCTGGGAAAGGGGCGCCGAGGGGGATGCGCGTGCGGAGGGCGCGGCGGGGGAGGCGCCGCTGCCCTGGCCGGCCGTGGCGCAGTTAGTGGCTCTGGAGAGCAAGCCGTTCGCCCACCTGGCGCTCGCGGCGGGGGGGGGCTGGACGGCGGCGGCCTTCGACGCCGGCCTGGCCGGGTACCTCCTGGATTCCGAGCGCAGCGCCTACCCCCTGGGTGATCTGTGCCGACAGTTCGGCCTGCCCTCCCCGGCTCCGGAGGACCTCGTGGCACAGGCCGCCGCCCTGGCGGCTCTGCGCGCCCCGGCCGAGGCGGCTCTGCGCGCCCACGGCCTGCAGGCGCTCTACGACGAGGTTGAGCGCCCGCTCGTCGGCGTGCTGGCCGCGATGGAGCGGACCGGGGTGGCGGTGGACCGCGCGGCCCTGGCCGCGCTGGAAGTCGAGTTCGCCGCCCGCCTCGCCACCGCGCTGGAGGACGTCCACGCCAGCGCCGGGGAGGTGTTCAACCCCGGGTCCACGCAGCAGCTCTCGCGCATCCTCTTCGAGAAGCTCGGCCTCACTCCGCCGCGCAAGACCAAGACCGGTTTCTCCACGGACGCCGACGTCCTGGAACAGCTGGCTGCCGAGCACGCACTGCCGCGGAAGGTGATCACGTACCGGCAGCTGCAGAAGCTCCAATCCACCTACGTCACCTCCCTCCCCGACTACATCGGCGGGGACGGGCGGGTCCACACCGACTACCGCCAGACCGTGGCCGCGACCGGACGCCTGGCCTCCAACAACCCCAACCTCCAGAACATCCCCGTGCGGGAGGAGATCGGCCGGCGTATCCGGCGGGTGTTCGTGGCCCCTCCCGGGCACGTACTGGTGGCGGCGGACTACTCTCAGGTCGAGTTGCGCATCCTGGCGCACTTCTCCCAGGACGCCAACCTGAAGGGGGCCTTTGCGGAGGGCCGCGACATCCACCGGGCGACCGCGGCCCTGGTGTGGGGGCTGCCGGCGGAGGAGGTGAGCGAGGAGCAGCGCGGGGCGGCCAAGGCCGTCAACTTCGGCATCGTTTACGGGATCAGCGACTTCGGACTCGCGCGGCAGTTGGCGTGCCCGGTGGCCGAGGCCAAGGCCCTGATCGCCCGCTACTTCGAGCTCTACCCCGGGGTGCGCCGCTACCTGGACGCGGCCGTGGCCGAGGCCCGCGAGCGCGGCGCGGTGCGGACGCTCTCGGGCCGCATGCGTCGGCTCCCGGATATGACCAGCCGCAACTTCGCCCGCCGCTCCTTCGCCGAACGCATGGCGATGAACACGCCGATCCAGGGGACGGCGGCGGACATCATCAAGCGCGCGATGCTCGGGGCCCACGCGGCCCTGCGGGCCAGGAGGCTCGGCGCCCGCCTGATCCTGCAGGTGCACGACGAGTTGATCGCCGAGGCGCCGGAGGGCGAGGCCGCCGAGGTGGCCTCGCTGCTGCGCCGCTGCATGGAAGCGGCTGGCGGCCTGGACGTGCCCCTGCGCGCGGATGCGAGCGTCGGGCCCAACTGGATGGACATGCGGGAACTGCCCGCGGCGGAGTGAGGCGGGGTTGGTCGCGCCCGACGGCGACGCACCCGGCCGGCCCGCTGGCGGGCGGTGCCGCCCGCGGTCGCCGTGATCGGCGCGGCGCGAGCCGCCCTGGCCCGGGCGATCGGAGGCGGGATCCTTGCCGGAGTTGCCCGAGGTTGAGACGATCCGGCGCAGCCTCGAGCCCCACCTCCTGGGGCGGGGCATCGCGTCCGTGGCCGTGCACCACGGACACGTGACGGCCCCGCTGTCGCCGCGGGTGTTCGTGGCCGGACTGCGGCTCAGGCGCATCCAGCGCCTGTGGCGCCGGGGGAAGTACCTGGTCTGGGACCTGGCCCCCCCGGCCGGCGGGCCGGCCGGGGATGCGGCGTCAGCCCCCGCGGCGCACCTGTTGGTCCACCTGCGCATGACGGGGCGCCTGCGCTACCTGCCTCCGCGCGCCCGTTGGACGGAGGCGCCTGCCCACACCCATGCCGAATTCCGCCTCGCCGGTGGGGGGCGGCTCCTCTTCCACGACGTGCGCAAGTTCGGCCGCCTGCTGCTGGTGGCCCCCACCGATCTGCCCGGGGTGCTCCCGCCCGGGCGCGACCCCATCCTGGACGGGTTGCCGGCGCCTGCGCTGCTGGGGCTGCTCCGGGGCAGGGGCGGTACGCTCAAGGGGCTCCTGCTGCGCCAGGATCTGCTGTGCGGCCTCGGGAACATTTACGTCGACGAGGCCCTGCACCGGGCCGGTCTACACCCGGCCCGTCAGGGGCGCAGCCTGTCCGTGGGGGAGGTCGAGGCCCTCGCCGCGGGCATCTCCGGCGTCCTGGAGGAGGCGCTGGCCTTCCGGGGCACCACCCTGCTGGACTACCGCACCGGGGACGGCGAGCGGGGTGCCTTCGCCGCCTATCTCCGCGTCTACGGCCGGTCCGGGCGACCATGCCGCACCTGTGACACGCCGGTGCAGACGCTCCGTCTGGCCGGGCGGACGACCGCCTTCTGCCCGCGCTGCCAGCCCGCCGCCGGCGCCGATCCGTTATAATCGCGGGCATGCAGAGCGTCGTCCTGGAATTCGAGAACCGGCAGGCCCTGGAGCAGGCCGTCGCCCATCTCTGGGACACCATGGGGGTGACCGGGGAGCTCTCCAGCACGCCGTTGCCGGAAGGCCGCTTCCGACTGGAGATCCTCGCGGAGAAGCCGTTGCGCGGCAGTCAGCTGGAGGGGCTCGGCGGGCGGCGCGTCGTGGAGGAGTGACCGTCCCGGCCCCGCTGGCGGACTGGGGGCGTGGAGGGCGCACCGGGACCGGGGGCGTCGAGGGGCGGTTGGGCGTGGCGCAGACAGGGGCCCGGGGTGTGGGTGGGGCGGATGCCTGGGGCGGTGGCTTGGCGCGCTCCGACCCCGAGGTGGCCGCCCTGCTGGGCGCCGAAGTCCGGCGGCAGGCGTTGGAGATCAGCCTGGTGGCCTCCGAGAGCGTCTCCAGCCCGGCGGTGTGGGCGGCCGCGCACCCCGCCCTGGCGGGGCCCTGCGCCGACGGCCTCCCCGGCGCGCGGCGCTCGGGGGGCTGTCGCCACCTCGACGCCCTGGAGGCGTTGGCCTGCCAGCGGGCTGCGGCTGTGTTCGGCGCCGGTCACGTCAACGTCCAACCCCACGCGGGGGCGCAGGCGGTGCTGGCGGGCTGTCGGGCTCTGTGCCGACCGGGGGACACGGTGCTGGCGCTGGATCCGCTGGGTGGGGGGCACGCCAGCCACGGGGGGGCGCTGAGCCCCGCCGCCGACCTCTACCGGGTCGTGCACTACGGCGTCCGGCGGGACAGTGGCGTGTTGGACATGGAGGAGGTCCTGGCGGAGGCGCGGCGTGTGCGGCCCACCCTGCTGATCGCCGGGGGCTCGGCCTATCCACGCACGCTCGATTTCGCCGCCTTCGCGCACGTGGCCTCGGAGGTAGGGGCCCGGCTGCTGGTGGACATCGCCCAGATCGGCGGGCTGGTGGCGGCCGGGCTTCATCCCAACCCCGTGCCGTTTGCGGACGTGGTCGTCGGGACTACGCACAAGGGCCTGGGGGGGCCGCGTGGCGGCTTCCTGCTCTGTCGGCCCGCGTGGGCTCGGGCGGTGGACCGGGCGGTGTATCCGGGGGTGCAGGGGGCCCCGCGCCTGGACGCGGTGGCCGCCAAGGCGGTCTGCTTCAAGGAGGCGGCGTCGGCGGGGTTCGCCGACTTTCAGGGCCGCGTCGTGCGCAACGCGGCGTCCCTGGCGCGGGCGCTGGTGGCCCGCGGCCACGTGCTGGTTTCCGGGGGCACCGACACCCACCTCCTGGTCATCGACCTGCGCTCGGAGGGGTTGAGTGGGCGCCAGGCGGAGCGGCAGTTGGAAGCGGCCGGCCTCGGCTGCACGCGCCAGCCGGTACCGTTCGATCCCCGCCCGCCCCAGCGGGCCAGCGGCGTGCGCCTCGGTACCGGGGTCGTGACCGCGCGCGGGATGGGGGAGCCGGAGATGGGGGTCCTGGCCGAGATCGTCTCGGGCCTGCTGCGCGCGACTCCCGGAGCCGGGGACGCCGCGTTGGAGGAGGCGCGGCAACGTGTGGGGGCCCTGGCCGCATCCTTCCCCCTGCCCGAGTGACGCGGCGGAGGGAGGGGGCACCGCCCCTTCACCTCCGC
>DAHWHV010000483.1 GCA_027335545.1 Clostridia bacterium | reverse complement strand
GAACAAGCTCGATTTGGTGGGCGCGGTCGCGGAGAAGGCCGGGATCACCAAGCGCGACGCGGAACGCGCCGTCAACGCGCTAGTCGAGACCATCGAGGACGCGCTCAAGCAGGGCGAGCGGGTGAGCCTAGTCGGCTTCGGGACGTTCGAGGTGCGCGAGCGCAAGCCCCGTGTGGGGCGCAACCCGCAGACCGGGCAGGAGATCCGGATCCCGGCCGGGCGCGTGCCGTCCTTCAAGGCCGGCAAGGCGCTGAAGGACCTCATCGAATAGCGTCTTTCTCACCCCTCTGGGGGCCTCCGTGCCGGCCGGCCCGGGGGCCCCGCCGCGGGGCACCTGCCGCGCCCGGTCCGGCTCTAGGCGCGGCGCGGCTGCCCAAGCGGCGCGCGCCACGGCGCCGCGCCGATGCGGTCGTGTTGCGCCGCGGCTGGGGGCTTCACGGTTCGTCGGCCGGTGGGGGCCCAGCGCGCACGTCGCGCACCAGCTCCCAAAGATCGGCCGCGCCGGCCTTGCCCACGGCACCCGCGGGCACGCTGCGCACCCGCACCTCCAACTGCCGCCACCCGTAGTCGATGCGCAGGGCATCCCCCGGAGCCACCTCCGCCGAGGCGCGCGCCGGGTGCCCGTTGCGGGTGACCCGCCCCCCGTCGCAGAGCGTGTTGGCCAGCACACGCCGCCGGACCAGCCGGCTCACCTGGAGGAACTTGTCCAGACGCACGGGACGCACCTCCGTTCGGGCCTGCCGCAGAGGGACGTCGACGGCCGGGCAACGCGCCATCCGCGCGCCACACGGGGGGCCAGCGGCCGCGCCGCTTTCGCTTAGGGTGTGGCCCCATGGAACCCGACTCTTGCGACAGGGCGGCCGGTCGCCTTGGTGCCCAGGGGCCGGCGCCTCGCTGCGACCTCACCCGCCCGCGTCGCGGGGTCCTTCTGCGCGGCGGCGCCCGCCTGGCTTCGCGGCATGCGGGTTGAAGCGACGCCCCGTCGTGCCGTGGCTCCTCGCCCAGAGTGGCGCGGCCAGCGGCCGTGAGTCCCCGTGACGTCCCTCCACAAGCGCCGCGCCCTTTCGCTTACGCCGACCACCCCGCGCGCACCTTTCCCCCAGCATCGCGCCGTGCCGCTCCGGCATATGCTGGTCCACCGGCCCGGCGGGGGGTGACGGGATGGACATGCGCGAGAGCCGGACGGATGGGCGTCCCGGGCTGGGACGCGCCGCTCCGGCGGGGTCGACGGCGGTTGGCCACCAATTGACGTTGCGCGCGCGTGAAGAGGCCGAGATCAGCGGCGTGCTGCACGTGGCGAGCTTCGACGACCACGAGATCGTCTTGGCCACGGACCTCGGCACGCTGACGCTCCACGGGCACGACCTGCAGATCAAGCAACTCGACCTGGCGCAGGGCACGTTCTCTGTCGAGGGCCTCATCGACTCCCTCAGCTACGCCACGACGGCGGCGCGCGGCACCCAGGCCGGCCGCGGCGCGGGCCACCAGGCGGGAGGGGGACTGCTGGCCCGTCTTTTCCGCTGAGCTGAGCGGCGCGGGCGCGGCCTTGCGGACCCCAGCGCGGGCACCGCGGCGAGGCCGCCGCCACACTGCCCGCGGGCGCGGCCCACCCCGCGCAGCAGGGGTTCGCCCGCAGAGAGCGCGCGCACGGGCGCCCACACCGTTGCGTCGCTCTCTCCCCAAGCGGCGCGGCCGAGGGGGGCTGCTGCGTTGCCGCTTACGCCGCCCGTGCTCACGCAGGGGATTGCCTTCACCTTCCTGGCACTGACCGGCTGCGCGCTGGGCCTGTCCTTTGACCTCTACCGGGCGCTCCGCTCGGTGCGCCGCCTGGGCCGCCTCGCGGGCGACCTTGCGGACGGCGTGTACGGGCTACTGGCCGCCGCCCTGGTGGCCGCCGGGCTGCTGGGGGCCGCCTGGGGGGAAGTGCGCCTCTACTCGGTGCTGGCCCTCGCGGCCGGGGGATCCGCCTACTTCCTCCTCGCCAGCCCGCTGGTGCTGCCGGCGGCGCGCCGGGGGGCCCGCGCCGCCCACCGCCTCATTGTGGGCGCGCTACGACTCGCCTGGCGCCCCGTCCGCTGGTGCGGCGGCCAGGCCGCACGGGGCGCGCGCGCGCTGGCGGAGGTGTCCCGGAACCTGCCGCGACGCGTGCCCCCCACCCCGGGTGCGGCGGCTCGTCCAGCGGCACCGCGGCCCCCCGACGTCTCGGCGCCTGGCCACAGGGGCCGCCCGCCCCGGCGCCGTGCCTCGGGGAGGCGGCCCCCAAGCTGAAGCCCCCGGGGCCGCCGTCTTGCCGGTGCGGGCCGGGCAACCGCTCGGCACGAGCAGCACGACGCCATCTTGGCCACGGCCCCAGGGCCGAGGCCCGCTCGGCGAACCTCCTGCGCGGCACGGCTTGGCTGGGAGCCGGCAGGTCGGGCGGCGGACGGGACCCCGGGCGTGCGCGGGGGGCCACGGCGGGCACCGCTCGTGGAAACGCCTGCGGAGGGGGACGCGCACCTCCGCCGCCGGCGGCCCGGCGGCCCGGCGGATGGCGGCGGCCCGCGCCCCCGCAGAGAAGCCCGGCCCCCCGGCCAAGAGCACGACGCCACCCGGGCCGCGGCCCCGGATGGGCAGGAGGGCCGCGGTGTCGGGCGAATGTGGTCGATGCGTCCCCAGTTTGTACACAGGTTGTACACAGGGCGTGGATAACCCGGCATGCAGTTGGAGATCCGCGGCGTGGAGCGGCTGAGCTTCCGGGAGCGGCAGGTCGTGGCGCTCAAGGAGACCGGGCACAGCGGCGAGGCCATCGCGCGCCGCCTGGGCTTGAGCCCCGCCACCGTCGCCACGCTCTATGCGCGCGCCAAGGCCAAGGGGTACCAGGTGGTGCTGGTGCTGGACGGGGATCCCCTTGGGCTACACGATCCGTCCGCCGAGGACGAGCCGCCGCCGGGTGATGGGCGAGGCGAGGGGAAGCGGGAAGATGAGGCGTGACCGCCGGCCCGGCCCGGCCACGGTGCTCCCCTTGCGCCAGGGTGCCGCGCGCGGCGAGGCGCCTCCGCAGCGCCCCCGCCCCCCAGGCCCGCCCTGGATGGCCCGCCTGCGCGCGCACTGGCCGCGGTACGCCGTGCTGGCGGCGGCGCTCTACGGCGTCGGCGTCGGGCGCCAGGACGTCGCCGAGTACCTGCGCCTGCGCCGCCAGGTGCACGCCCTGCAGGCGCGCGAGCGCGCGGCGTTGCGGGCGCAGGCGGCGTTGCGCGCGAAGATCGCCTACGCCGAGACCAAGGCCTTCATCGCGGCCGCCGCGCGCCAGCAGTTCGGCCTGGTGTCTCCCGGGGAGGTGCCGCTGGCCCCGATCCAGCCCTCTACCCCGACCGGCACGGCGCAGGGCGCCAACGGCGGGTCGGTGGCGCCGTAAGCGTGGGGAGGGGGTGCCGGGCCGGCCGCGGCCCGGCACGCCCCGGGCGGCGGCCCGGCACGGGCG
>DAHWHV010000479.1 GCA_027335545.1 Clostridia bacterium | reverse complement strand
GGCCCGTGGCAGGGCCGGGGGCAGGCCCTGCCACAGCCCGGGCCGCTCGGGCGGGCGCCGTTTCTTCACCGTCACCGCCACTCTCCGGTGAGCGTCGCGCGCAGGAGCAGGAGCCCCCCCAGCGCGAGGCAATAGGAACCGAACGATCCAAGCGCGCCCGTCCGCACGCGCGCGACGCAGGCGCGCAGGGCCAGCAGCCCCACGGCGCCCGCCACGGCGGCGCCCAACCATAGTGCCGCCCCCCCGCCCGCGCCCGCAAGCAACCCCGCGCCATGCCAGAGGACGGCCCCGCCCACGGCCGGCAGCGACAGCAGGAAGCCGAAGCGCGCCGCCTCCTCGGGTGCCAGGCCGCGGCCCAGCCCCGCCGCGATCGTCGCCCCCGACCGCGAGAACCCCGGGGCTAAGGCGAAGGCCTGGGCGACCCCGATCCAGAGGGCGTCGGCGAGGCGCAACCCCCCCAGGCGGCGCCGCCCGGGGGGGCGCCGCGCGGCCAGCCACAGCACGGCCCCACAGGCGCACCAGGCGACCGCGGTGGCGCCCAGGGACGAGAAGAGTCGCTCGACCGGACCGGAAAGCAGGGCGCCGAGCACACCGGCGGGCACGGACCCCACCAGCAGCCACAGGGGCAGCCCCGCCTCGCCGCCCCGGCCCCGGCCGCCCAGGCCCCGGACCATGCGCAGCAGATCCAGCCGGTACGCCCAAACGACCGCCAGCAGGGTCCCCAGGTGCAGGCCCGCCTCCAGCGCCAGTCCCGGGCGCTGCACGCCCAGAACGCGTTCCAGGAGGACCAGGTGCCCCGAGGAACTGACGGGCAGAAACTCCGTCAGGCCCTGGATCGCCCCCAGGGCCGCCGCCTGCCACCAGGGAGAGGACCACCACAGCCCTGCTCTGATCGCTCCACCGCGCCGGAGTCCGGCGCGTCCCCCCACTTCGCCGCGCCGCCGGTCTGATTCCTGCGAGGCGGACCCGCCTCTGCCCGCCTCCCGCCCCGGCGGTTACCGCCCAAGAGGTGTACGCCCCCCCGTCCGCCCGGAGACCTGTGCAGAGGCAGGGCATGCCCGCTCGGCCCATCCCCTTGGCCCATCCCCTTGGCCCGTCCCCTTGGCCCGTGCCCTGGCCGGTGCCTGGTCAGGGGCAGGGGAGGGCATACTGCCGGCATGCAGCAAGACCATGACTGCGCGTATCCGGGCGGCGCGGGCCGGGCGGGCACCCGCTCAGGGAAGCGCGGCGCCGGCGGGGGGACCCGGGCAGGGCAGTCCGGCTCTCCGCGGGCGACGGACGGGCCCGAGGCGGGCCAGGGTGCGGGCCAGGAGGACGAGGGTCCCGCAGAGGCCCAGCCCGACACCCCGGCCCCGGCGGCCAAGAGCACGATCCAGGCACTGACGATCATCGGCCAGGTCGAGGGCCATGTCAGCCTGCCGTCCCAGAACAAGACGACCCGGTACGAGCACGTCCTGCCCCAACTGGTCGCCATCGAGCAGGACCCCGAGGTGCACGGGCTCCTGGTCCTGCTCAACACCGTCGGGGGGGACGTGGAGGCGGGGCTGGCCATCGCCGAGCTCATTCGCAGCCTCAGCAAGCCGAGCGTGAGCGTTGTCCTGGGCGGTGGCCATTCGATCGGCGTGCCCATCGCCGTCGCGGTGGACCGCTCGTTCATCGTTCCGAGCGCCACGATGACCATCCACCCCATCCGCCTCTCCGGGATGGTCATCGGCGTGCCGCAGACGTACGAGTACCTCGACAAGATGCAGGATCGGGTCGTGCAGTTCGTCGTCGCCAACTCGCGCATCAGTCAGGAGCGGTACCGGGAATTGATGTTTCGGACAGGGGAGCTGGCCCGCGACGTGGGCACCATCCTGGTGGGGCGCGACGCGGTGAAAGAGGGCCTGATCCACGAGGTCGGGGGGATGGCTCGGGCCATGGACGCCCTGCGGGCCATGGTCCGGGACGGAAAGCCGGTGCCGGCCTGAGTCCGCGCCCCGCACCGACGGGGGCGGGATGCGCGACGGGCCCGGGCGCCAGCGTCTGGAGGGAACGGCGTGATCTACAGCATCGTGCCGGCGGAGGTCCTGTGGTCGGGGGGCGAGGGAGCCGAAGAGGCGGCCCTGCAGGAGGTGCCCCTCCCCGGGGGCCGGGGGGGGCGCCTCCTGCTGCGGCGGGATCGGAGCGGCTGCCTGTGCGTCCACCGCCTGATCTCTTCGGAGCCGCGTGACTACTGGGACCCGCGCTTCCAGCCCGGAACACCGCACTTTGGGTTGTCGTGAGGCCTGGGCGGGGCGGGGGCCCCGGGCGCGCTTGCGGCCCTGCCCACGGGGCGGGCAACGCAAAGATGGCCGCGCCGCGAAAACCCGCGGGCGGCCCCTGCACCACAAGGGGCAGTGGGTCAGGAGGAACTGGGACCACGGCTTCCGGAGGACGGTGCCGCGGAAGCGGACGTTTGCGGCATCGTCCTGGCCCGCAGACCTGCGGAAGGGTGCCGGACGCGCCCACGGCTCGGTGACCCCTGGTGGTCCTGGGGGTCCCCTTTGGTTTCTCGCTGCGGCGGTGATGCCCAGGCCGTGGCCGCAAGGAACAGCGGGGCTGGGGCGCGGCCACAGCGAGCTGTGGCCGCGCCGCCCCTACGACCGTCGGCGCTTGGCCAGCCGTTCCTCGCGTCTCCGGACCACGTCCTCCATGAAGCCGGGGGGACCGCCCGCGCGGCGCAACTCGGCCCCGGGTTCCGCATAGGGAGGGCCGTGCCCCGCGACCAACAGGTGGACAGGGAGATCGGCCAGACGCGCCAGGGAGATGCGGGAGCGGACCTCGCTCTCGGAGTCCCAGAAGGCCGGGGCCAACAGGTCGCGCCCGGCCACGCGCACCGCATCCCCGGCGAGCAGGATGCCGTCGTCGGGGCGGAAGAAGGCGATGTGCCCCGCCGTGTGGCCGGGCGTAGCCACCACCTGGAACCCGGCCACCACATCGCCCTCCGCGAGGACGCCGTCGGTGGCGAAGGCCTCCGTCCGTCGCCGGGCCAGCCCCAGCGCCAGCCGCCAGGCGGCCCGGACCGTGCCCGCCGGGGCGCCGGCGGCGACGGCGGACTCCCCCGCGGAGGCCAGGATGCGGGCCCCACTGTTGCGCCGCAGCCAGGGTGCCGCCCCCGCGTGCCCCGGGTCCGCGTGGGTCAGGGCGATGAGGCGCAGGTCGGCGGGGGCGATGGACAACTCGCGGAGGTAGGCCAGCACGGCCGGCCCGTCCCCAGGGAGCCCGCAGTCGAAAAGGGCGACCTCGGGCTCGGTCACCAGACAGACGTTCCCCATGGAGAGCCCCGGCACCAGATAGAGACTGCGCGCGAGTCGCATGGTCTGCGCCTCCCACCCAGCGGCACGACCGCCCACCTGGAGTTCTCCCTCCAGGGGAGAGCCGCCTGCCGCGAGACGCCCCCGGGAATCCAGCTGCCGCCGGGCCGGTGGCCACGGCGCTGGTCGGGCTTCGCCCCCCACTGCCGGAGGGGCGCCGCCGCGCTGGCGCGGTCCGGGGTTGGCCCCCCGTCCGGCCCCCCCCCGCTTCCCGGTCGGACCCGTCTCCGCGGGCACGCCTACGCGGCCGGTCCGGGACGGCTCCGGCCGCGCGGCGTAGGCGGTCAGGCGCTGGGGGGGCGAGGAGCGGCGGGCGCCCGGCCAGGGGCCCCGAGGATCTGCGCCGACGGGTTGGACCAGGGGGGGGGCACGCCGGCCCCGGGCCCGGCGGCGGCCCGGCGCGTGGCGCAGGGGTGCGACGTCTGCCGCCGGCCCACGGGGTGGTGCCGGTGGCGGCTGTGGCCACCACCGGCAACCACCCGCTACGACGAGCGGCCCACATCCACGATCAGGGGCAGGATGACCGGGCGCCGCCGCGTCCGCTCGTAGAGGATCTGACCGGCGGATTCGCGCACGGCGCTCTTGATCTGTCCCCAATCCGTCTGGCCGTTGCGGAAGCGGGCGGTGATCGCCTCCTGGACGCGCACGCGGGCCTCCTCCATCAGTGCCTCGGATTCACGGATGTAGACGAAGCCGCGGGAGGTGAGGTCCGGCCCGCCGACCATCTGGCCGCTTTGCCGATCGACGGCCACCGCGACGACCAAGACCCCGTCCTGGGCCAGCTGCCGCCGGTCGCGCATCACGACGTTGCCGACATCGCCCACGCCCGAGCCATCGACCAGCACCCGCCCGGCCGGGACGCGGCCGCTGATGCGCGCGCCCTCGGCAGTGAACTCGAAGACGGAGCCGTTCTCCCCCACCAGGACGTGGTCGCTGGCCACCCCGGTCTCCTCGGCCATGCCGGCGTTGAGCACTAGGTGGCGATACTCCCCGTGCACGGGCACGAACCACCTGGGGCGCAGCAGGGTCATCATCAACTTGAGTTCCTCGCGACTCCCGTGCCCGGAGACGTGGACCCCCGCCTCGCGCTGGTAGATGACCTGCGCGCCCATGCGATACAGGTTGTCGATCGTGCGGTGGACCATCTTCTCGTTGCCCGGCACGGGGGGCGCCGCCAGGATCACGGTGGCGCCGGGGTTGATGTCGACGGCGCGGTGCTCCCCGGTGGACATGCGGGCCAGGGCGGACATGGGCTCCCCCTGGCTCCCCGTGGTGAGAATGATCACCTTTTCGGGGGGCGTGCGGCCGATGGCCTCCGTCTCCATCAGCGTACCGGGCGGGATGTGCAGGTAGCCCAGGCGGGAGGAGATCTGGACCGTGTTCTCCATGCTGCGCCCCACGACGGCGGCCCGCCGCCCCAGGCGCGTGGCGGCGTTGAAGACCTGCTGCAGGCGGTGGACGTTGCTGGCGAAGGTCGTGACCAGCACGCGGCCCGGGGCGTCGGCGACGATGCGCTCGATCGTCCCCCCGACCTGCCGTTCCGAGCCGGTGAAGCCCGGGCGTTCGGCGTTGGTACTGTCGCAGAAGAGGCCGAGCACACCCTCGCGCCCGAGGCGCGTCAGAGTCTGGAAGTCGGTCACCTCGTTGTCGACGGGGGTCAGGTCGAATTTGAAGTCCCCGGTGAACACCAGGACGCCGATCGGCGTATGGATGGCGAAGCCCAGGGCCCCCGGGATGCTGTGCGTGACGTGGAAGGGCTCGACGCTGAGCCGACCCAACTTCAGCCGCTCGCCCTCCTGGAAGGCGCGGGAGCCCGGGGGCAGACGCAGGGCGTGCTCGCCCAGCTTCCCTTCGACCATGCCCAGGGTGAGGCTCGTGCCGTACACGGGGGCCGCGGCCTCGCGAAGCAGGTAGGGCATGCCGCCGATGTGGTCCTCGTGGCCGTGGGTCAGGAGGATGCCGCGCAGGCGCGCCTTGCGCTCGACCACATAGGACATGTCGGGGATGACGATATCGATCCCCGGCAGGTCGTCTTCAGGAAAGGCGAGGCCGCAATCCACCACCACCATGTCGTCGCCGCACTCCACCGCGAACATGTTCTTGCCGATTTCCCCGACGCCGCCCAGCGGCGTCACCAGGACCTTGGCGCCATCCCGTGGGGCGCCGTGTCCGTTCTGTCCGTTCTGTCCGTTCCGAATCGCACACACCTCCAGAGCATACGAGCCCGGGTCCCGAGCGCAGGCTGACGGCGGCGGCCACCGACCCGGCCCCACGCGCACCAAAAAACACAGGCATCCGCCCCCATCGGGGACGGTGCGTCGGGGGTGCCGGTTCCGTACCCGGCCACGATGGCTGCGTGGCAGACTCACGCAGATGTCGTCAGGGGCATTATACCCCCCGCGCCGGCCAGACGCCACTGCGAGCCCGCCGGCGCTGGCCTGTCCGCCCCTCCGGCTCGGGGGTCCGGGTGCCGTGGGGGCCCGGGACCAGCGGCCCGGCCTCACACCCGGAGGGAACCGTCGATGCCGTGCTCCCGCACCACGGCGCGGATCTGGGCCGCCTCCGCCTCCGTGGGTTCGCACAGGGGCGGGCGGAAGCCCCCGACGGGGAAGCCGGCCTGGCGCAGGGCCAACTTCACCGGGATCGGGTTCGTCGTCAGAAACAGGGCGCGGTACAGGGGGAGCAACTCCAGGTGGATGCGGCGGGCCAACTCCCATTCGCCACGCAGGGCGGAGGCCACCAGCAGGGCGATGCGCTCGGGGACCAAGTGGGAGGCCACACTGACGACGCCCCGTCCCCCCAGCGCGAGAATGGGCAGGGTGAGGCCGTCGTCGCCGCTGTAGACGACGAGTTCGGGGAGGAGGCGGCAGATCTCCCCGACCTGCTCCAGGTCGCGGCTGGCCTCCTTGATGGCCCAGAGATTGGGGCAGGAGGCCTTCAGGGCCGCGAGGGTCTGAGGCAGGAGGTTGCAGCCGGTCCGGGAGGGGATGTTGTAGAGCATCACGGGCAGGGGTGTGGCCCTGGCGATGGCCTGGAAGTGGGCCAACAGGCCCTGCTGGGGCGGGCGACTGTAGTACGGCACCACGGCCATGACGCCCTGGGCCCCGGCGGCGGCGGCGGCGGCGGTGAGTTCGCTGCTGGCGGCGGTGTCGTAGCCGCCCGTGCCCAGCCACACCTGCGCCTGGCCGTCCACCGCGGAGCGGACGGCCAGGCAGAGGGCGAGCTTCTCCTCCGCGTCGAGGGTGGGGGACTCACCCGTCGTGCCGGCCAGGACGAAGCCGTCCGAACCGCGGGCACACAGGCGCCGGGCGAGGGCGCCGGCTGCGGCGAGGTCCAGGCGTCCCCGCTCGTCGAAGGGCGAGACCAGGGCCGTGAGCACCCGTGGCGCGGACCCAGCGGCAGCCGTCTCCACAGCGCGATCCCTCCGTGCCTCCGACTCCGTCACCGGTCCAAGCCGAAGCGCCGATGCAGCGCCTGCACCGCCCGCTCCATCTCGGCGCGCGCCACCAGACAGGAGATGGTCACGTGCGAGTCGGCCGTCTGCAGGATGGCGACGCCGTCCTGCTGCAGGGCCTCGACCACGGCAGCCATCACGCCCGGCGTGCCGCGCATGCCCGTGCCCACCACCGACACCTTGGCGCACTCCGGGCGGACCTGCACCGCGAATCCCTCCGCCTCCAGCGCGCGGCGGGCCCGCGCCAGGTCGTCGTTGGCGACGATGAAGCGGCGCCGGTCCGGCGAGACATTGATCAGATCCACGCTCACGCCGTGTTCGGCCAAGACCCGGAAGAGGCGCGTCGCATCGGCCTGGTCGGAGGCCCCGTCGACGGCGAACTGGCTGACGTCGGGCACGTGCGTGACCCCGGTGACCACGCGGGCGAGCCCATCCCACTGGCCGCCGCTCTCAAAGCCATGCGTGATGAGGGTTCCCGCTTCCTTCTCCGGATCGTCGAACGTACTACGCACCCGAACCGGCACGTTCGCCCGCATGGCCAGTTCCACGGCCCGTGGATGCACGACCTTCGCCCCCTGGTGGGCCATCTGGAAGATCTCCTCGTAGGAGACCACCGGCAACGTGCGGGCTTCGGGCACGATGCGCGGGTCCGCCGTCTTGATGCCGTTCACATCGGTGTAGATCTCGACCAACTCGGCGCGCAGGGCGACGGCGAGGGCGGCCGCGGTGGTGTCCGACCCCCCGCGCCCCAGGGTCGTGATGTCCCCCGTCTCGGCCAGTCCCTGGAACCCTGCCACCACGCAGAGGTCGCCGCGCTCCAGGTGCCGGCGCAGGTGGTCCGGCTCCACCCGCAGGATGCGCGCGCTGCCGAAGGCCCGGTCCGTGATGATCCCCGCCTGGCCCCCCGTCAGGACGATCGCCGGGAAGCCCCGCCCGCGGAGCGTGCCCGCCATCACCACGGCCGAGATGATCTCCCCACAGGCCAGCAGCAGGTCCGTCTCCCGCGGGGGGTTGTCGGGAAAGACCTCCCGCGCCAACTGCAAGAGCGTGTCGGTGGCATAGGGGTCGCCGGCCCGCCCCATCGCCGACACCACGACGACGGGGCACAGCCCCCGGCGCGCGACCGCCGCCACCCGCTCGGCGACCAGGTCCCGGTACGCGGGCGTGGCCAGGGAACTCCCGCCAAACTTCTGGACGACGATCCGCACGAAGGCACCCACCCTCCGGATCCCCGCCGGTCCGCCCCCGCCTCGGGTCGGGGGGCGAGCGGCGGGCCGAAGGGCGCCCGGGGGGCCTCCGGCCGCGCCG
>DAHWHV010000470.1 GCA_027335545.1 Clostridia bacterium | reverse complement strand
GAAGCAGTACATGCCCCCCGCTCCCCAGGTGATCTTCCCGGCGCAGGGGGCGGGCCCGACCAGCAGCCCGGTCTCCTCCCGGACCTCCCGCCGCGCGCCGGCCAGCGGCCCCTCCCCGGGCTCGATCTTCCCTCCGACCCCCGTCCACAACCCCATGGCGGGCGGCCGGAGGCGGTTGAGCAACAGGAGCCGGTCGCCCTGGCGCAGGAAGCACATGGTGTGACCCAGGACCATCGCTGCCCCCCCCCATCCGCGCGCGAGCCGGCGGCCCTCGCCCGAGCGCGGCCCGCCGGGGCCGTGTGCCCTACTTCTAGGACGCTGCTGCGCACAGCCGCGGTCGGCCCCGCAACCACCAGGAGTCGTGGTCACGAAGAACCTGGCCGCGGCAGCCGGAAGAGGGTGCGGCAAGAGCACACTCGCGCAGCACCCTCCTACTCGATCGCCGCCAACGCCGCGTTGTGGAAGCAGGCGCGCAACCGCTGCACCGCCGGCCCGCCAACGGCGCGCCCCATATGGACCGCGTTGGTCAGCAGGACCGCCCAGAAGTCGCGCTCTGGGTCCACCCAGAGGCTGGTGCCCGTGAAGCCCGTGTGCCCGAACGCCCTCCGGCTCCAGAGGTCCCCACAGGGCGCCGAGAGCGTGCCGGGACCCTGCCAGCCCAGGGTGCGGCTGTCGTGGTCGGTCACCACCAGCGGCTCGCCGAGGCGGGCCACCGCGACCGGGGAGAGGATGCGTCGCACCGGACCACCCGGGGCGCCGCCCGCGCCCCCGGCGCGCAGGGCGTCGGCGAAGACCGCCAGGTCGGCCGCCGTGGAGAAGAGGCCGGCGTGGCCGGCCACCCCGCCCAGGGCGCGCGCGTTTTCGTCGTGCACCGTGCCGCAAACGTAGCCCGCGCGCCCGCCGGGGGCCCATTCGCCCTCGGCCCACCCCGTGGCCGCCGCCCGGGCCGCCAGGGCGGCGGGCGGGGTCCAGGTCGTCTCCGCCATTCCCAGGGGGGAGAAGAGTCCGGCCTGGCAGAGCGCGGGGAGATCGATCCCCGCCACCCCCTCGAGGGCGCAGCCCAGGAGGATAAAGCCCAGATCGCTATAGACGCAGCGCTCCCCCGGCGCCGCCTGCAGCGGCGTGGCGGCGACCGCCGCCAGCCGCGCCGCCCGGTCACCGGGCACGGCCCGCAGGTTGCGTCCGGCGGGGAGCCCGGAGGTGTGGGTGAGGAGGTGGCGGATCGTCACCGCCGCCCGCCATCCCGACCCCTCCCCCTCCCGCTCGCCGGCAAAGGCCGGCAGCAGCAGGGCCAGGCGATCCTCCAGCCGCAGCAGCCCCCGCTCCAGCAGGAGCCAGGCGGCGCTGGCCGTGCCCACCACCTTGGTGAGCGAGGCGAGGTCGAAGAGCGTCCCCGGGTCCGTCGCGCGCCGCTCCGCCTCCGGGGCCCGAATGGCCCAACCGTAGGCCCGCGGCCCCAGACCCACCCCCCGCCGACCCAACGCCACCACCGCGCCGGGGATCGCCTCGCCCCCGCAGGCGCGCCCCACCACGGCAAAGGCGCGCTCCAGGCGCTCGGCGTCGAACCCCGCCTCCTCCGCCCTCCCCCAGTGCACCCGCAACCCCCCGCTCCCGGGCGCCGCCGCCCGACCGCACCCGGCCCGCGCCCCCGGGGCCCCACCCTTTGCGGCCCCCCCCACCGGCTCCTGCCAGCGCGGGCGAACGTCGGGGTGCAATCCCGCCGCTTGGGAGGCCTTCGGGCCCGCAGGTCCAACCGGTCCAACCGAGGTGACGCGGGCCACAGCCGCTGGTGGCCATTGCGGCGCCGGGGCCGGCGGCAGCGGGACCCCGGCGGTCGCGGCGAGCCAGCGCTGGCCAGCGGTGTCGCCGACGTACGCCGCGCGTTTGGGCCGTGGCGGGGAGCGGCGGCGGCTCAAGCGGTTTACGGAGCAGGACGCAGTCTTGAGAGGGCTTTTTAGGGCCCAGTGGGTTATAGTATCACCATGACACTCTCCGACTCGGCGCGTGCGAACGGCGTCAAGATGGCCTGGAAGTGGCGGAAGGCCGGGAAGTTGCCGGTCGCGGCCCCACAGATGCCCCCGGGAACGACCTGGGTGGGGGTAGTCGAGCGCAAGGAAGCGGCAGCGGACC
>DAHWHV010000442.1 GCA_027335545.1 Clostridia bacterium | reverse complement strand
TTCCGGCAGCTCGCCAGGCAGGTGACCGCGCTGCAGACCGCCGGCAGCCGCCTGGCGGGCCGCCAGCACTCGGCCCGCCGTGCCTTCCCCGTACGGGGAGCCCAGATGGCGACGGTCGTCCCGGGGCTGTGACGGGACCGGGTGGCGGCCTCTGCCGCGTTGGCGGCGCCCCCCCCTCCGCCACAGGGACGCTGCAGCCCGGTCCGGCCGCGCCGCGGCCGCAGGCGGCGGCCCTTGGCCCCTCGGCCGCCGCGGTGCCGCATGCCCGCGAAAGGGGGGTGCGGCGACGAGCCCCCGGGAGCGGCCCGAGAGGCCAGGACCAGGGGGCGAGGGCCAGGGCGAGGGGGCGAGCCGCGGCCGCCCCCCAGACTGCCCCGCACTGCCCGGCGCCGTGCCCCCCCGCCGTGGTGTACACTCGGCGCGCGGCCTCGGCCGCCCTGGGCGGGAACCGGGGTGGCCCGCCGGACCGCACCGAGGGGGTGTCGAGACCCAGATGCCGGGAGAAAAGCCCGTCCCTCCCGTGCGCCCCGTGCTCCTGCTCGTCATCGCCAGCACGCGTCCGGGGCGCATCGGGTTGCCCGTGGCCCAGTGGTTCCAACGCCTCGCCGTCGCCCAGGGCGACTTCGAGGTCCGCGTGGCCGATCTCGCCGAGATCCGCCTCCCCTTCCTCGATGAACCGCACCACCCGCGGCTGCGCCGTTACACCCACCAGCACACCAAGGACTGGAGCGCCGCCGTGGAGGCCGCCGACGCCTTCGTCTTCGTCATGCCTGAGTACAACTACGGTTTTAACGCCCCGCTGAAGAACGCCCTGGACTACCTCTTTCAGGAATGGCAGTACAAGCCTGCGGGCTTCGTCAGCTACGGGGGCGTGGCCGCGGGTACCCGCGCCCTGCAGATGGTCAAGCAGGTGGTCACGGCCCTGAAGATGATGCCCGTGGACGCCGTGTCGCTCCCCTTCGTCTCCCGGCTGCTCGACGCCGAGGGACAACTGCGGCCCGACGAGGCCACCGAGGCGGCGGCCGGGGCCATGCTGGCGGAGTTGCACCGTTGGACCGGCGCTCTGCGACCCCTGCGGGGGTAGGGCGCCGCACGCGTGCGGCGCCCTACCCCCGCCCCCGCAGCCCCGGAGGGCGCTGCAAGGAGTGCCTCCCGCAGCGGCCGGGCCGCGCGTTGGGGCCCCGAGCAAGACCGGGGCAGGGGGCTGGGATGCGGGGAGCGCCTCACAAGGACGGCGGCGGCCACCCAGGGCGCTGCGCAAAGCCGCAGGCGCCCCCACAACGGGCGGTGCGCCGCGAGGAACCCGTGGCCCAGCAGCCGGAAGGGGGTGCTGCCGGGTTGCATCTCCCCCACATCATCGGGGGCGCACCAGCCCGGCTGAGCCCTTTGACGATGCCGGCACGCCGGTCCGGGCCTCCGGGCGCTGCCCCCGACGCCCGGAGGCGCCCGGGGGCAGCGCCCGGCCCCCGCACCCCTCGGTAAGGAGGCATCCCTAGGTGAGCCCGCCGACGCACCAGCCACGCCTGATCTGGCCCGGGCGGGAGCAGGCGACCCCGCCCGCCCCCGCCCGGCTGACGATCCGCGAACGCCACCGCGCGGTGGGGGACGGCGTGGTCCCCGGCCGGCAGGGCCCCGGGGCACCGGCCGACGGTCCGCGGGTGGTCCCCCTGGCCCTGGAGGCCGCCGGGGGCCCCCACGAAGAGCCAGGCGCGCCCGAGGCCGCCCCTCCCCCCCCGCCCAACCGCCTGCTGCTGGGGGACAACCTGGGCGCGATGGCCGCCCTCCTGCCCACCGCCGCCGGCAGCGTCGACCTGATCTACGTCGACCCGCCGTTCGCCTCCGGGGGGGAG
>DAHWHV010000439.1 GCA_027335545.1 Clostridia bacterium | reverse complement strand
GCGCCGTCACCGGCGAACGCCGCGCCCGGCCAGGTCGTCCCGTCCTCCAGCACCAAGAGCCCCCGCACGGGCGCCCCCTCCTTACCGCCACGCAGCCCCGTCGGCGCGTGCCTCCTACTGTAGTCCCGTCTGCATGTTTATGCAATCGCGGGGACACAGCCCCGCGTCAAAGGCCACGCGCCCACCCACCACGGTCAACGCCGCCCGGCCGGTCAGCCGCCGCCCGCCGAGCGGGGTGCTGCGGCCCGCCGTGCGAAGGGCTGGAGGCTGTACCACCCATTCGCCCCGGGGGTCGAACACCGAGGCGTCGGCCGGGTCCCCGGGGGCCAGACGCCCACCCGGCAGGCCCAGGGCCACGGCCGGTCCCGCCGAGCACGCCTGGGCGAACTCCGGCGGTTCAAGGAGCCCCAGGCCAACGGCCAGAGCCGTCTCCAGCGCAGCGCCCCCGAACTCTGCATAATCATACTCGCACGCCTTGCGCTCGAGCGGCACGGGCCGGTGGCCGGAGGCCAGCACCAGGGACCCGGCGCGCAGGGCGGCGAGGAGGGCCTGGCGATCCGCCTCGCCGCGCAGCGGCGGGGAGAGCTTGGCGGCCGTGTCGTAGCCGTGCACGGCGGCATCCGTCAGCACCAGGTGGGCGGACTGGACGCCGGCGCTCACCCCCGCGTTCAGACGCCTCAGCGAGGCGCCGCTGGAGAGCGCCGCGAAGTGCAGGCGCCCGCCGAACGCCTCGCGCAGCAGCACGTCCCGCGCCACGGCGGCGGCCTCGGCCGCCGCGGGGATGCCGCGCAGGCCGAGCGCGAAGCTGAGGGCCCCCTCGTGCATGACGCCGCCGCCCGCCAGGGCCGGGTCCTCCGGCCCCAGGAGCACGGGGAGGCCAGCCCCCTCCGCATACTCCAGGACGCGGCGCATGAGCCCCGCGTCAGCGAGCCAGCACGCGGCCCCCCCGACGGCCACCGCGCCGGCCTGCGCCAGCAGCCCCATCTGCGCCAGCCGCCCCCCTGGCGCCGCCGCCGCCACGGGAAGCAGCCGCACCGCCAGGTTCATGGCGGCCAGGCGCGCGATCGCGTCCGGGTCGGCCGTCGCGGTGCTCACCACCAGGGAGGTCCAACCGCCAGCGGCGCCCGCCTCGGCCAACGCGTGCGGGTCCTCCAGCCACGGGTCGGCATCCAGGCGCAAGACGCAGCACGTGTCGATCGCCCCCGGCGTCACGAGCAGGCCCGTGCAGTCCCAGGCCTCCCACACCGGGGGGCCGGACGGGGGCGGCGGTGGGGGCGATCCGGCCCGCAGGACCGCGAGCACCCGCCCGTCCGCCAGGTAGACGTCGGCGGGCGCGTCCCACCCCTGCCGCGGATCGCAAAGGCGGCCTCCCCGCAGCGCCGTCATCGGCCCGCCCCCCCGTCCAGCAGGTGGTAGAGGACGGCCATGCGCACCGCGACACCGGCGCGCACCTGCTCCTCGACCGCGCTGCATGGGAGCCCCAGCATCTCCGGGTGCAACTCGACCCCGCGGTTGACCGGCCCGGGGTGGAGGAGGACGGCACCGGGACAGAGGCGCTCCCATCGCACGCGGTCGATCCCCCAGCGCGCCCGGTACTCCGCGAGACTCGGGAGCAGCCCGTCGTCTTGGCGCTCCCGCTGCAGCCGTAAGGCCATGACCACGTCCGCGCCGCGCAGAGCCCCCTCCAGGTCGTGGCAGACCCGTGCCCCCAGGGCCGGCCCTGCTGCTGGCGGCAGCAGCGTCGGCGGGCCGCAGAGCGTCACCTCGGCGCCGCAGCGGGCGAAGGCGGATGCCGCCGAGCGCGCGACGCGGCTGTGCAGCACGTCGCCCACCACGGTGAGCCGCAGGCCGGGGAGGGCCCCGCGCAGGCGCCGTACGGCGAGCAGGTCCAGGAGGCCCTGCGTAGGATGCGCATGCGTCCCGGCCCCGGCGTTGACGACCGGGATGCCGGCCCAGGCCGCGGCTTGCGCCGCGGCGCCGCTGCAGGGGTGGCGCAGTACGAGGGCGTCGACGCCCATCGCCACCGCGGTGCGCACCGTATCGAGCAGGGATTCGCCCTTGACCACCGAGGAGGTGGACGCGGCCAGGCTCAGGCTGTCGGCGCCCAGCGCCTTGCACGCCAGCTCGAAGGAGTGCCGCGTGCGCGTGCTGGCTTCGTAGAACAGCAGCAGCACGGTCCGCCCGCGCAAGGCCGGCACGCGGGGGATGGGACGGCCCAGGATCTCCGCCATGGACTCGGCGGTGTCGAGGATCTCGCCGATGGCCGCGGCGGACACCCCGTCCAGGTCGCAGAGGCTACTCCCGCGCAGCCAGCCCATCGCGCGCCGCCTCCTCCCTCTGGCCCTCTTCCCGGCATCCCGCACAGCGCAGGCGCCGACCGGCTTCTCGGCCTCCCGGGGGCCGGGGAGCGTACGCGGGGTGGGCGCGCCGCACCGCGCTCCCGCGCGCACGGTGGACCGCCCCGTCATGGACGGCCCCTGCCTCCAGGGCGCGGTAAGGGCAGCCCGCCCCCCTCCCGGCGGCGCCCGCCTGCCGCCGTCTCGCCCCCGTCCCTCCCAGACCGCGCTGGCCTCGCCGCCCGGCGGGCCGGCCCCGCCCAACCGCTTTCCGCCCGCGCGGGGCCGCACGACGGGCGGCAGACTCTCTTTCCAGAGGGGCTGCCCGCGGCGCAGCCCAGCAGGGTGACGGCGAGAGCGCCGGTACCGGGGACGCCCGCGCGCGCCAGCCCGGGCCCGGTCCGCCGGAGGCCCGGCGCGGCACCCG
>DAHWHV010000436.1 GCA_027335545.1 Clostridia bacterium | reverse complement strand
CCGCCTGCGGCCTTGCGCGGCGCCTGGCGGCAAGAGAGCCCAGGGACCCCGGAGACCGCAAGGGCGCACGTCCGGCGGTGCACGGCGGCGACCACGTGGGGGGCCGAGGCAAGAGGCGGCGGGAGCCCGGAGACCACAAGGAACCGGGCGGTGTCCTGCCGTCCAGCTTCCCGGCAGTGGGCGCAGCAAGCGCGGACCCTCGCTGCGCCCAGTTAGGGACGGCTCACCACGTTGACGAGCCGCCCCGGGACCACGACGACGCGGGCGGGGGTGCGACCCGCCAGCGCCTCGGCGATGCGCGGGCTCTCCAGGGCCCTGCGCCGCAGCTCCCCCTCCGGGCAGTCCGCCGGCACCTGCAGACGGTCGCGCAACCGGCCGTCCACCTGCAGCACGACGGTGACGGACCGGTCCGCGACCAATTCCGGGTCGTAGGCGGGCCAACCCTGGGCGTGCACCGATCCCCGCCGCCCCAGCAGCTCCCAGCACTCCTCGGCGAGGTGGGGCGCGAAGGGGGCCAGCAGGCACGCCAGATCGCCCAGCGGGGGCCGCAGGGCCCGCGCATCCGCCCCGGCCTCGCGGCAGGCATACAGGTCGTTGACACAGGACATGAGGGCCGCCAGCGCGGTGTTGAACCCGAAGCGCTCCACCTCCGCCGTCACCGCGGCGATGGCGCGGTGGACGGCGCGCCGGGCCCGGTCGGCCGCAGCCGCGGCGTCGCCGGCGGCCGCGGGGTCGGGGTCGGCCGCAGCCGCGGCGAAGGCGCAGAGCCGGTGCACGCGCTGCAGGAATCGCACCGCCCCCTCGATGCCCTGTGGGTTCCAGGGGCCTCCCGCCTCCCAGGGGCCGATGAACATCAGGTAGACACGCACCGTGTCCGCCCCGTAGCGCGCGGTCAGCAGATCGGGGTTGACCACGTTGCCCCGCGACTTGCTCATCTTCTCGCTGTTGGCCCCGAGGATGACCCCCTGGTTGAAGAGGCGGGGCATCGGCTCGCTCTGGGTCGTCAGGCCCAGGTCGCGCAGGGCCTTGGTGAAGAAGCGCGTGTACAGCAGGTGCATGGTGGCGTGCTCCACGCCGCCGGTGTATTGGTCGACCGGCAACCAGGCGCCCGCCGCCGCGGGATCGAACGGCCCCTGCGCGTAGTGCGGCGAGAGGTAGCGGTACTGATACCAGGAGGAGTCGAAGAAGGTGTCCATCGTGTCCGACTCCCGCGCGGCGGCCCCGGCGCAGCGCGGGCAGGCCACGCGCCGGAACCCCTCGTGGGTCCGCAGCGGGGATTCGCCCGTCGGCAGGAACTGGGCGTCCTCCGGCAGGCGCACGGGCAGGTCGGCCTCCGGGACGGGCACGACCCCGCACGCCGGGCAGTGCACCACGGGGATCGGGGTGCCCCAGTAGCGCTGGCGGCTGATCAGCCAGTCGCGCAACCGGTAGTGCACCTGGCGGCGCCCCAGGCCCCGGGCCTCCAGGTCCTCGGCCAGGCGCCGCGCCCCCTCCACCGAGTCGAGGCCGCTGTACGGGCCCGAGCGGACCATCAACCCGGGGCCCGTGTGGGCCGCGGTCGGCTCCCCGGCGGGTTCGCCCCCCGGCGGCACGACCACCACAGGCACGGGCAGCCCGTGCCGGCGGGCGAAGTCGAAGTCCCGTTCGTCGTGGGCCGGCACGGCCATGATCGCCCCCGTGCCGTAGGACGCCAGGACGTAGTCGCCGATCCAGATGGGCACGGCCTCCCCCGTCAGCGGGTGGACGGCCGAGGCCCCCGTGAAGACGCCGGTCCGTTCGGCCTCCGTGGAGAGGCGGTCGACCTCGCTGCGCCGGGCGGCCTGCGCCTGATAGGCCTGGACCTCCGCCCGGTGCTCCGGCGTCGTGATCTGCTCGACCAGGGCGTGCTCGGGAGCCAGCACGCAGAAGGAGACGCCGTAGATCGTATCGATCCGGGTCGTAAACACCTCGAAGGACCGCCCGGGGTGCCCCTGCACGGCGAAGGAGAACTGGACGCCCGCGGAGCGGCCGATCCAGTTGCGCTGCATGCTCACCACGCGCTCCGGCCACTCCAGCCCGTCGAAGCACAGCAGCTCCTCGGCATAGGCCGTGATGCGCAGGAACCACTGGTCCAGCTCCCGGCGCACGACGGGGGTGTCGCAGCGCTCGCACAGCCGATCCGGGCCGATCACCTGCTCACGCGCCACCGTCGTGCGGCAATGGGGGCAGAAGTCCACCGGGGCGAAGCGGCGGTAGGCGAGGCCTCGCCGCAACAGGCGCAGGAACAGCCACTGGTTCCAGCGGTAGTACTCAGGGTCGCAGGTGATGACCTCACGCTGCCAGTCGAAGGCGGCCCCCATGGAGCGGAGTTGCCCGCGCATGCGCTCGATGTTGGTCAGGGTCCAGCGGTAGGGGTGGACCCCGTGCTTGATGGCCGCGTTCTCCGCGGGCAGCCCGAAGGCGTCGAAGCCCATCGGGAAGATCACGTCGTCCCCACGCATGCGCCGGTAGCGGGCGTGGGCGTCGGCGGGCACCATGGCGTACCAGTGGCCGATGTGCAGGTCCCCCGATGGGTAGGGGAACATGGTGAGGGCGTAGTGCTTGCGCCGACCCGGCTCCGGCAGCCGGTCCCCCGGGCCGCGACCGTCCGCGCCGACCCGCGGGCGATCCGCCTCCTCCCAGCGCCGCCGCCACTTGGCCTCCACCGCCACCGGGTCGTAGCGGTCCGGGCCGCCGGCCTCCCCCTGCCGTTCGACCCCGGCCCCCGCCTCCGCCGCCTGCCCGTCCGGCACTCCGCCGCCCCCCCGTTCCCCGCTCCGCCCGCCGCCTGCGACGGCCGGCCGCAAGACAGAAAAAGCCCGCCCCCACCGAGGGGCGAGCTTGATCTCCGGCTCGCGGTACCACCCTACACTCTGAACCCTTGCCTTCTCACATCGCAGCGCCTGGGTGCAGGACTTTGGTGGAGGTAAGCGGAGTCGAACCGCTGGCCTCGTGAATGCCATTCACGCGCTCTCCCAACTGAGCTATACCCCCACGCGCCAAACCACCCGCGACGCATCTCGGATGCGGCCCGCTAACGCTGGGCCAGCGGCCGCGGCTGGCGCCCGGGCACACACCCGCGCCTCGCCGCAACAGCTCCCGGGCGAGTTCGCCGCGCCCCACGCACCGGGCTCCCACCGTCCCCGGCTCGCTGACCGCGATGCACGCGACTACTGCTCCCGCTCATCGCCGGGACCGCTCCCCCCCGCAGACACCGACCGGTGCAGACGCCACGGGTCGCAATCCCACAGGGACAATACACGGCGACCGCAGCCCCCGTCAAGCCGGGGCCGCACGGGCCGCGGCGCGGCGCCGCACCCGCCTCAGACCGACGCCGCCAGGGCCTCCGGCTCCCAACTGCGCTGCGGGGCATCTCCCCAGAGCCGCTCCAGGTCGAAGTAGCGCCGAACCTCATGCTGGAACAGGTGCACCACGATGTCGCCGCAGTCCACACACACCCAACGCGCCTCGGCGTACCCCTCGATCCGCAGGGGACGCTCGCCCCAGGTCGCCAGCCGCTCCCGCACCGCATCCGCCAGGGCCTGCACCGCGATCCGG
>DAHWHV010000420.1 GCA_027335545.1 Clostridia bacterium | reverse complement strand
CAGCGACGCCGCCCGGGCGGGCGGGGTCCGCGGGCCCGCACCGCTGCGGCTCACGCCCCCGACCCGGCCCGCCCCGCTCCCCGGACCCGCCGCTCGTGCTCCAGGAGCCAGCGCTTGCGTTCCAAGCCGCTGCCGTAACCGGTGAGCCTGCCGTCCCCGCCCACCACCCGGTGGCAGGGGACCAGCAGCGTCAGCGGGTTGCGGCCGCACGCCCCGCCGACTGCCCGGGCCGCGGGGGGCCGGTCGACGGCCCGGGCGATCTCACCGTAGGTGCGGGTTTCTCCGAAGGGGATCGCCCGCAACCGCTCCCAGACGGCCCGATCCCAGGCCCCCCGGCCCAGCAGCGGATCGAGGCGGACGCGGAAGGTGCAAAGGTCCCCCGCGAAGTATCGGCCCACCTGCTCCGCCTCATCCGCCAGACCGCGGGGATCCTCCACCACGGGTCCAGCGGCGCACGAGCGGGCGCAGGGGCCCGCCCCTTCGTCGCAGAAGTCGCAGGCGCACAGGCCGCGCTCCGTGGCGACCAGCAGGAGCGGGCCCAGCGGGCTGGGGACCCGGGTCCAGCGGAGCATGCGGCTCCCGCCCCTTCCCCGCGCGGTTTGGCGCAGCCGGATCGACCCGCCGCGCCCCGAGCGGGGCATGCGCGTCGGGCGTTCCGCGGCTCCACAGCATGCAGGCGCCGCCGGTGGAGACGCGGGGGTCGGGTTCGGCGCAGGGGCCGCGCAGCCCTGCGCCGCGTCACCGGTCGCCGTGTGCCGCCCGCGTGTGCCCCAGGGGGATGGCATCATTGGCGAGGGTCGTCGAGGTGATCGCGGTCGGGACGGAGCTGCTCCTGGGGCAGATCGCCAACACCAACGGGCAGTTCCTGGCGCAGGTCCTGGCGGAGCACGGGGCCCTGCACTACTGCCAGGTGACCGTGGGGGACAACCGCGAGCGGTTGCTGGCGGCCCTGCGCCAAGCCCTCGGCCGGGCCGAGATGGTCGTGACGATCGGGGGACTCGGCCCGACGCAGGACGACCTCACCAAGGAGGTCGTGGCGGAGGCCTTCGGGCGCGGGATCGTCGTCGACGAGCCGAGTTGGGACCGGATCGTGCAACGCTTCCGGGGTCGTGGTCGGCCGACGCCCAACAACCGGCGACAGGCGGAACTGCCCGAGGGCGCCGCCGCGATCCCCAATGCCCACGGGACGGCACCGGGCGTCCTGCTGACCGCTGACTACCCGCTCCCGAACGGCGGCAGGGTGCCGCGGGTGGTGGTGTGCCTACCCGGTCCCCCCAACGAGTTCCGGCCCATGGTCTCCGGATTCCTGGCCGAGTACCTCGAGGGCTGGGCGGCCGGCCCCGACGGGCAGCGCACGGTGCTGCAGTCGCGCTCCCTGCGCATCACGGGCATGGGTGAGTCCGAGGTCGAGCACCGCCTGCGAGACCTGATCGACGTCGCCGTCAACCCGACGATCGCCACCTACGCCAAGCCCGGGGAGGTGGAGGTGCGGCTGACGGCCCGCGCGGACGCGCCGGACACCGCCGCGGCCCAGATCCGCCCCGTCGAGGAGGCCGTGCGCGCCCGCATCGGGGAGTGGATCTATGGCACCGACGACGAGGCCCTGGGCGGCGCGGTCGTGCGCGAACTCGCCGCACGCGGGCTGACCCTGGCCGTGGCCGAATCCTGCACCGGCGGCCTGCTCAGCGAGAGGCTCACGGAGTCCGCGGGCGCCTCGGCGGCCTTCCTGCTGGGTGCGGTCACCTACGCCAACGCCGCCAAGATCGACCTCCTCGGGGTGCCCGGGGACACGCTGCAACGAAACGGCGCGGTCAGCGAGCCCGTCGCCCGCGCGATGGCCGAGGGCGTGCGGCGGCAGGCCGGATCGAGCCTGGGGCTCGCCATCACCGGCGTCGCCGGGCCCGACGGGGGCAGCGCGGACAAGCCGGTCGGCACCGTGTTCGTCGCCCTGGCCGGGGCCGACGGCACCTGGTGTCACCGCCTGAACCTGGGGGGGGACCGCGCGGTGATCCGCTGGCGGGCCAGCCAGGACGGGCTCACCACGATCCGCCGCTACGTGTTGGGCGGCGCGGCGGCCCTGTAGGCGGTCCCCGCAAGAACCCCCCGTGCGGGCACCGCTCCCGGCTCGGGTGTCTGCCAGGCGCCGCGGGGGACCGCCCCTTGTGGTCCCCCGCCCTCTGGGCCTCTTCGCCTCAGCCTCATGGGCCGCGCGGGGTGCTCCCGCCCGGGGCCGTGCGCGAAGCATGGCCGGGGCGCCCGGCGCGGAGGGTCGAACGCCCCCGGTCCCCGCTCGGCCCGCCCCTAGCCTTGACGCAGCCGCCCGCCCCTGCTACGGTACGGTCGTTGTTGGTCGTCGGCAGGGCCGGCGGACGCGTCTCGGCAGTGGGCGTAGCACTGTCGCCGTCAACCCGCTTGCGGTTGGCGGCATTTCCTTTTTGGGGGGACCCGCCCGCATGGCGGACGCGTTCGTGCTGCACCTGATCACCGACCGGCTGGAGAGCCGCCTGCCCCTGGCCGCGGCCGTGGCCGCCGCCGTGCGCGGGGGCGTGGACGCCGTGCAGGTACGCGAGAAGGGCCAGCCGGCCGAGGCCGTCTGGGCGGCGACGCACGAGGCGCTGGCGGCGGTCGCGGGTGGGGCGGCGGTGCTCGTCAACGACCGTGCCGACATCGCCCTGACCAGCGGGGCGGCGGGGGTGCACCTGCCTGGCCGCGGCCTGCCGGTCGCCGCAGCCCGCCGCCTGCTCCCGGCCACGGACGGCTTCTGGGTCGGCGCCTCGGTGCATTCGCTGGCGGAGGCGTTGGCCGCCGTGGCGGCCGGGGCCGACTACGTTACCTTCGGACACGTCTTCCCCACGGGCAGTAAGCCCGGCGCCGCCGCGCGGGGCCTGCGCGCCCTGGCCGAGGTCGTGGCGGCGGTCCCGGCGCCCGTGCTGGCGATCGGGGGCATCACGGCCGCGAACGTGGGGGAGGTCCTGCGCACCGGCTGCGCCGGTGTGGCCGTGATCCGGGCCCTGCTGCAGGAGGCCGATCCGGAGGGCGCGGCCGCCGGCCTGCGCCGCGCCATGGCCGCGACACACGCCCGGCCGCGCCACGCCCTGGTCGCGGCCGGCCGGGGGGTGGGGGCGTGACGCCGGCGGGACCGGTGGTGCGGGTCGTGCTCAACGGCAAGCCGGCGGAGTGGCCGCAGGGTCAAAGCCTGCTGGCACACCTGGAGTCGCGCGGGGTGGATGCGCGCGCCGTGGTGGCGGCCCGCAACGGCGAGATCGTGCCCCGGGGGGCCTGGGGGGACCTGTACCCCCAAGAGGGAGACCGAATCGAGGTGGTCGCGGTGGTGGCGGGTGGGGGCGGGGCGTCCCCGGAGGACGACTGGGTGGTCGCCGGGGTGCACCTGCGGAGCCGGTTGATCTGCGGCACGGGGAAGTTCCAGACCACGGCCCTGATGGCGGCCGCCCTGCGCGCCGCCGGGGCGGAACTCGTCACGGTGGCCGTGCGCTACTTCGACCTGGACGTGGGTGGCACACCCCTGCTGGCGGAGCTCGCGCCGGCCGGCTACCGGTTGTTGCCCAATACGGCCGGTGCCTACAGCGCCTCCGAGGCGATCCACCTGGCGGAACTCGGGCGCGCCGCCACGGGGACCGCATGGGTGAAGCTCGAGGTGATCGGCGACCGGGAGAGCCTCTGGCCGGATGTCGCCGCGACGGTCGAGGCGACGCGGGAGTTGGTCCGCCGCGGCTTCGTCGTCCTCCCCTACACGGCCCCCGATCCCGTCGCCGCCGTCCACCTCCAGGCGGCCGGCGCGGCCACGATCATGCCGCTGGGCTCCCCGATCGGCAGCGGCCAGGGGGTCCTGGACACCGCCGCGATCCGGCGCATCAAGGCCCGGGTCCAGGTGCCCGTCGTGGTGGACGCCGGCCTGGGGGCCCCCTCCGACGCGGCGGCCGCGATGGAGGCCGGCGCCGACGCCGTGCTGATCAACACGGCGATCGCCCAGGCGCAGGACCCGGTGGCCATGGCGGGGGCGATGGCCCTGGCCGTCCGCGCGGGGCGCCAGGGGTTCCTGGCCGGGCGCATCCCGCGCCGCGCCGAGGCCAGCCCCTCCACGTCCCCCGTGGGGGTGCCCCGCCTTGAGTAGGGCGGAGGTCGTGGTCGTCGGCGGCGGCGTGATCGGCTGTGCCCTGGCCTATGAATTGGCGTCAAGCGGAGCCCGGGTCCTTGTGCTGGAGCGGGAGCGGCTCGCCGCCGGGGCCTCGGCGGGTGCCGGCGGGATGCTGGCGCCGCAGGTGGAGGCGCGCGCCCCGGGGCCCCTGCTGGAGCTCGGGCTGCGCTCCCGGGCCATGTTCCCGGAGTGGTGCGCCGGCCTGGAGGTGGGTCTGGAGTTCTCGGGCATCCTCCGGGTCACGTGTGACGAAGCGGGGGCGGCCGAGTTGCGCGCCCGCGCCCGCTGGCAGGGGGAGCAGGGGCTGGAGGCCCGGCTGTGCGACGCGGGGGAGTGCGCGCGCCTGTGCCCGGGACTGGCGCCCGCCCTCCTCGGCCTGTGGGTCCCCGACGGGCAGGTCGATGCGCCGCGCCTGACCCTGGCCCTGGGGCAGGCCGCGGTGCGGGCGGGGGCCCGGGTGCGGGAGGGGGTCGTCGTCACGGCCATCCACGACGGCGCGGTGGACACGCCCGAGGGGCGCGTGGCCGCCGAGGCCGTCGTCGTGGCCACCGGGGCGTGGTCCGGGTTGCTGGCCGGGGTGCCCGTGCGACCCGTCAAGGGCCAACGGCTGATGCTGCGCCACCCTGGGTGGGGACCACCGCTAGTGGTCTGGTCCGACGGGTGCTACCTCGTGCCCAAGTCCGGGGGGCGCGTCCTGGTCGGGGCCACCGAGGAGGCTCAGGCCGGCTTCGACCGGACCGTGACCGTTGGCGCGGTCGGCGCCCTGGCGACCGCCGCGACGCAGGCCGCACCGCCCCTGGCGGCGGCGGAACTGGCCGAGGCCTGGGCGGGCCTGCGCCCCTGTAGCCCCGACCACCTGCCGCTGTTAGGCCGCCTGCCGGGTGCCTCCCGGACCTGGCTCGCCACCGGCCACCACCGCAATGGGATCCTCCTGGCCCCGCTGACGGCCCGGCTGCTGGGGGAGGCCATCCTCCGCGGGACCCCCCTCCCGGCCGCCTGCGCGCCCGATCGCTTCGTGGGCGGGGGCACGGGCGAGGGCGAGCGGGGCGCGGGCGGCGAGCTGGGGGGCCGGAG
>DAHWHV010000412.1 GCA_027335545.1 Clostridia bacterium | reverse complement strand
GGGGTGCTGTCGGGTCAGGGTGCGGTGGAGCGCGCGGGTGCCCGGGGAAGCCGCGGGGGCGGCGCGGTCCGTGGGCGAGGGGCGGGCAAGAGGGGCGGGTGGCGGCGGGTGCGCGTGGCCGTGGTCTATAACCTGCGCCGTGGCGTGGCTTCGGTGGGGGAGGCCGGCGCCGACTTCGCCGGGCTGGAGGCCGAGTACGATACCTTGGACACCGTCGATGCCCTGCGCGCGGTGTTGGCGGCGACCGGGCACGAGGCGTTGGCCGTGGAGGCCGACCTGGACTGCCTGGGAAACCTGCGCCGCCTGCGCCCGGCCATGGTCTTCAACATCGCCGAGGGCCTGCCGGGTGAGAGCCGGGAGGCGCAGGTCCCCGTGCTCTGCGAGATGCTTGGCCTGCCGCACACCGGCTCGGGCCCGCTGACCCTCGCGCTCTGCTTGGACAAGGGCGTCGCCAAGCGCGTGCTGCACGACGCGGGCGTGTCGACCCCCGCCGCGGCCGTCGTGGCGCCGGGCGCGCCCGTTTCCGCCGGTTCCCTGCGCTTTCCCCTCTTCGTCAAGCCGTTGCGCGAGGGCAGTTCCATGGGGGTGACCCCGGAGTCGCTCGTGCGCGATGAGGCGGCGCTCGCGCGGCAGGTGCGCCGCGTGCACGCGGCCTATGGCGAGCCCGCCCTGGTGGAGGAGTTCCTGCCCGGGCGCGAGTTCACGGTGGGCCTGTTGGGCAACGGGGAGCCAGCGGTCCTGCCTGTGACCGAGATCGCCTACGAGGAGGTGCCGGCCGGTTACCCCCCCGTCTACACATACGGTTTCAAGCGGGAGTGGGACGACGCCCGCTTCTACCGCTGCCCGGCACCGCTGCCGCCCGCGTTGCTGCAGCGCGTGCAAGGCGTGGCGCGCGACACCTTTCGCTGCCTCGGCTGCCGGGACGTCGCCCGCGTCGACCTGCGTCTCGATGCCGCTGGCACGCCGCACTGCCTAGACGTGAACCCGCTGCCCGGCTTGGCGCCCGGCTTCTCCGATCTGCCGCGCCAGGCGGATGCGGCGGGTTTGGGGTACGGGGGGCTCGTGGGCGCCATCCTGGACGCCGCCCGCACCCGGCATGGCCTCTGAGCCGGTGCGCGGCCTGTCCGCTGCCCCGCCGACGGGCCCACGCTCCCCCTGCGCCGCGGTGTCAGTAGCTGCCCGTCCATCTGGGGCACCCCCCTGTCAGGCGGACCGACGCCGAGGCGCTACCGCTTCCAGCATCCCACGCCGCCTGTGCCGCAGGGGGCGGCTCCTGAGCCGCCGAAGCCGCCGAACCGGAAGGGAACGCCGACGGCAGACGGTGCGCCGGGGGCGTCCCGCGCCACACCGCGCCCCGTGGAGAGGAACGGTGGGCTGTTGTCGGACGAGCCGCAGGGCCCCGCAGGCGGCCGTGTGCGCCTGCGCCACATGCTTCCCTCCGACGTGACCCTGTTCCATGACTGGGCCGCCGACCAGGAGTTGCGCCGCCTGTTCCTGGGGGCCTACGCCGCAGGGCGCGTCGCCGACCCCGGCGAGTGGGTGCCGGGCCAGGGTCGCGGGATGCCCGGCCGGCGGCCCATGGCCCGCTGCGCCTACCTTCTCCGGGTCATCGAGACCCTGGACGGCTTGGTCCTGGGCTGGGTGGAGCTACGCGACACCAACTGGCGGCGGCGGAGCGGTGAGTTGCGCATCTGCCTCGGCGACCGCGCCACCTGGGGACGGGGCTACGGCACCGAGGCGTTGCGACAGTTCTTGGAGTTGGCCTTCGGGCACTGGCGGTTGCGCAGCGTGCAGTTGCGTGTGGCCACCTGGAACGTGCGCGCGGTGCGTGCCTATGAGCGGTGCGGCTTCCGCCGCGAGGCCCGGTTGCGCGCCGGCCGCCACGAGCGCGACGGGCTGGAGGACCTCTGGCTGATGCGCGTGGACGCGCCGGGCGAAGCGGACACCGACGAGGTGGCCGCCGGCTCGTAAAGCAGCCTCAGGGTCCCGGGGCGCCACCGGCGGCCAATGAGGAGGCGCGGGGCGACGGCTACCGTTGGGCGGAGCGCCGCCTTCTGGGGTAGCAGAACCGCATGGGTGTGGCTCCTGTGAAAAAGGCCGCCGGGCTCACTACCCGTGGTAGGTTCGGCCCGCAGCGACCTACTAGACCGCGGCGCGCGAGTCGGCCTCCCCTTTTTCATGCCGCGTGGCGCCGGCCCCGCCGGCATGGCGGACTCCTGCGAAGTGACGCCCCGTCATGCCGTGGTGTTGGGTGACCCGCCGCCTGGCCCCGGCTGCGGCGCCCGCCCCCTACCGACCAGCTCGTCGCCACCCCCGGCATCCCCGCGCGGCGAGGGCGCTAGGCCATACCCGCCCGGGGAACCGACGCAGAGCATCCCGTAGCCACATCCCAGGGCACCGGCGTCCGCACCTGGGCGCACGCAGGCGGTGTGTGGCCGGCGGCTTCCACCATGGGCAGCGCGGCCCCTCCGTGCGAGGCGCGCAGGCTGATCCGCGGGGCGGCCCGTCGCCCTGGTGCCCAGGGGCTGGCCCCTCGGCACGACCGCACCCCTCACCCCCACACGCGCTAACTTTGGCACCGCAGAGCCGCCTTCCGAGGCGGGAAATGCTTGGGGAATGGCGGCTGTGAACGTCTGATTCGTCCCTAAGGGCCTGGGCGGGAATAAATTGGTCCGTGCACGGATTCCGTCGCGCCATCGCCGTGCGTCGAGCGACGGCATTTCGGGTCGGGTGTTCTGATTGCCGACGAACGCGGAGGGAACGGGGCCTCGGCCTCCCCTATCCAGAACGGCGGGGTCCACCACGGCGTCGAGGGAGACCACCTCAACCGTACCGTACCCCCCGGTCTCCTCAATGTCAAGAGCCCCAGCCTAATCGGCGCCAAGCCCCAAGTTAGCGCCTATGCCCCTCACCCCCTCGCGTCGCGGGGTCCTTCCGCGCACGCGGCGTCCGCCTGACACTGCGAGATGCACGTTCACCCCGTGCCTACGGGGATCTGCCGCTCCCCTGGCCGGCCGCGCAAGACGGGGCCGGTCCGAGGACCGGCCCCGCGCAGAGGAGTGTCGTCTGACGGGACGCGGGGCACCTCCCGATCTGCTCTTGCAACGGGGCACGCATCGATCTCCCTTGGAGTCGGCCATCCGCCGAGGGTGCGGCGGCGGCGGCCGCCCCGGAGATCGAGGAGAGCAGTGGTAGCCGGGCGCGAGGATCCGGTCGGGTGTGTGGTCGAGGAACGACGTCCTAGAGATGGAAGACGAAGGCAGAGGAGCGCGTTCTCGGAGGCGGTCCGGCATGGGTCTGAGCGTTGCCCGCCCGCCGCGATCCAGCATATGCCCGCGCCCGTGCGCCGGTGCGTGCGGCCTGGGGGGCTCTCTCGGCCCGGGCCGGCGGCCTGCGCGCACGGGTGCGCACCGGCGGCCTGTCGCCGCGCGGCCTGCGCCGCCTCGACCCGTTTCGGCGCGCCAGGGGCCCGATCACCGGGCGGGTAAGGGCCGTGGACCGCTGTGCCGCGGCCACGGCCCCTGCCTGCTGCTTCAGCTCTCGCGTAGCAGGGCGTCGAGCTTGCTCCCCTTGTCCAACCGGTTGAGCACGAGTCCCGCGGCGATCAGGTAGACCCAGGCGAGCAGGGAGAACGCGCGGCCGAAGGAGTACTGGGCGAACTCCACGTGGCCGATCAGTGTGCCGTGGGTGATGCCGGGCAAGGCGACGAACGCGGAGAGGAAGAAGATCACCAGATTGAGCACGGAGTAGGCGATGGCCGGCGTGTACCAACTGCGCAGGCCCAGCAGGTAGACCACCGATACCAGCACGTAGGCGGCCACCTCGGTTTCCAGCCAGAAGGTGACCGCCTGGGTCTGGCCAGGGCTCGCGAACAGGTGCGCGGCGGCGTCGAGCAGCGCCAGCACCACCATCGAAAAGCGCAGCCACTTCAGCCCGGCGAAGGCCCCACGGGCCGCCAAGCCGCCGGTGTGGGGCAGCCCTTCATCCTGGTGCAAGCGGGTCTCTGCGACATACCCCTGCATCACGACTTCGACACCTTTCTTGCCGTCTCCGGCGGCCATGAGGATAGGCCACGCCCTGGGGCGGGCAAAGGGCCCATGGGGCAGAGCCGGCATGGGCCCTCAGGCCGCTCTGCGCGGGGCCGATCGGGCCAGGGCGGGCGTGGGGCGCGGGGACCCGTGGCTGTTCCTGCCACGGGTCCGGCGGAGGGGTGGCAGGCGGGGCGGGCCGAGGCAGGCCGGGCCGGCCCCGCGCGCACGCTCCCAGCGGGGCGCCCGCCGGACGGCGCCGCCATAAGCGCCGCAGGTGCCGTGCACCGGACCCCCAGGGCCGCCCAAGCACCGGACGCCCGTGCCCGCCACCGGGTGCCCCGGGCGGCGGGCAGGCTCCAGCTGCGAGCCACCCCCACTGGGTGACAGACCGCGCGCAGGCGTGCACTCGGCCGCTTGACCGAACCGCTAGAGCCAGTTATTGTCAGTTCGTGGCACGGGAGGAGGGGGACGGTGGAAGCCGCGGCGAGCGCAGCGGCGGAGATGGCGGGGACGCAGGAACCCGGGGCTTCCGGCGGGCGGCCACCCGCCGACCCGGTCTGGTTGCTGGCACAGCGTGTAGAGGATCTCCAGCGGGCGGAGGGCGAGACGCGCGCGGCCGTCAAGGCGCTGGACGCCAAGGTCGACGCGCTCGCAGCCAATGCGGAGCACCGGGTCGCCGCGCTGGAGGCCAAGATGGAGCGCCGCATCGACGCGCTTGAGGTCAAGATGGACCGCCGCATCGACGGGCTGGAGGCCAGGATGGAGCGTCAGTACACCGGCCTGGACATGAAGATAGACCGTCTGCGCGGGGAGCAGCGCTGGTTCATCGGGGTGCTGCTCGTCGCCATCATCGGCCTGCTCGTGAAAGTGCTGCTGCCTGGCGCGTAGGCCCGCCAAGCCCCAGGGACCGGCGAGGGCGCGGGGCTGTAGCGAACGGCCAGGCGGTGCCCTGCGTAATCGTTCATCCTGAATCTCGCAGTGCCAGGCGGACACCGCTTGTGCAGAAGGCCCCCCGACGCGAGGGCGTGAGGTCGTGGCGCGGGGCCGGCCCCTGCACACCAAGGCGATCGGCCGTCCCTTCGCGAAAGTGGGGTTCAGAGCCAAAGCCCCCTCGCGCCACGACGCCACCCTGCTGGCACGGCGCCCACCAGAGGTCACGGGCGGGGGACGACGAACGGCTTTGGCCGAGCCGCCTCTGGGGGCGCCGAAGGCCCAGCATCAGCGTGGGGTCTCGGTGGGGCCCAGGGCCCACCCCTTCCGGCTCCACGGCTGCGGTTCGCGCAACGCCTGGGCGCGTGCCCCCTCCGCCGCGCACCCTGTTGCCCATCCCGCCCCCCCCTGTGGGGGGCCGTGCGCGGCTCCGCAGGGCCGCGGCGTTCTCGGCAGACGGCCTCAGCGACAAGGGCTAGCAGCGGTTGGCGACAACTCGGGGCGTACGGCGGCTCTGGGGAGCCCCTCCGTGCACCGCCACCGTGGTCGCCCCTCCGCCGAAATCGTGCGGCCGTTGCGGT
>DAHWHV010000403.1 GCA_027335545.1 Clostridia bacterium | reverse complement strand
GGCGGCCGCGCTGCTGCAGCGGCTCTGCGGCGGCGCGGTGTATGCCGGGGCGGTCGCGGCGGGGCCCGGAGTCCCCGCCCGCGCCGCGACCCTGCGGGGGCGGCGCGTCCGCGCCCTGCTGGGCGTCCGCCTCTCCACGGCCGCCTGCGGCCGCCAGTTGGAACGCCTAGGGTTTGGCGTGCAGGCCGACGGCGCGGACCGGCTGCGGGTGATCGTGCCCAGCCATCGGCCGGACGTGGTCGAAGAGGTGGACCTGATCGAGGAGGTGGCGCGCGCCTACGGCTACGACCGCATCCCCCCCCTGCTCCCTGGCGGGGCGCGCGGCACGGTGGCGGTGGTCCCGGAGACGGGCTGCGCCGCAGCCGCCCGGCGGACGGCCCTGGGCGCCGGCTTCAGCGAGGCACAGCCTTACAGCTACGAGGGGACAGACCTGCTGGACCGCCTGCGGCTGCCGGCGGACCACCCCTGGCGGACCCGAGCCGTGCGCGTGCTGAACCCGATGAGCGCCGAACAGGCGCAACTGCGTACCCACCTGGTGCCCGGCCTGCTCCAGTCCTTGGCCGTCAACGCCCGGCGCGGGCGGCCCGGTGCTGCCCTGTTCGAGGTCGGGCGGGTGTTCCACCACGTCGGCCCGGGGCGGCGCCCCGTGGAGCCGCTGTACCTGGGGGCCGCCGGCTACGGGCCGCTGCTGGCGGCCAGCTGGGACCAGCCGGCGCTGCCCTGCGACTTCTTCGCCCTCAAGGGCCTGGTGGAGGCGGTCCTGGAGCGATGCGGCATCGCCGCGGCCCGCCTCCGCTGGGAGCGGGACGACCCCGCCCGGCCGCTATTGCACCCCGGGCGCGCCGCGCGTTTGCTGTGCGACGGGCACGCCCTGGGGTGGGCCGGGGAAACCCACCCCCTGGTGAGCGCCGCCTGCGACCTCCCCGGCCCGGGGGCCGTCGCCGAACTGGACCTCGGCGCACTCGCCCCGCTGATGACCGACGGGCGGCATGCCCGAGCCGTCCCGCGCTTTCCCGCCGTCCGCCGCGACCTGGCCGTGCTGGTCCCCCTGGATCTCCCGGCGCGGGAGGTGGAAGCGGCCATCCGGGGGGCCGACGCCGAAGCCCTCCAGGCTGTCCACCTCTTCGACGCCTATGCGGGCCCAGGGGTGCCGCCCGGTTTCCGCAACCTCGGATTCACCCTGACCTACCAGGCGGAGCGGACCCTGACCGACGAGGAAGTGGGGGCGCAGCACGCCAGCGTGCTGCGCGCCGTCCTGCAGTTGCCCGGCATCCGCCCCAGGGAGGGATGAGCGCACGGCGGGGCCGCCGGCCGGACGACCCCGCCTTCCTCGGATGGCTGTGGCCGCATGGGGCCCCAGCCTCAGTGGGCCGCCACCACGTAGTTGGCGCCCTCCCAGGCACCGGCGTCGTTCCAGTAAAAGGTGAACTCGAGGGTGTGCCCCCGGCTGAAGGTGCCCTGGGGGAAGTCGTAGACCCACACCCCGTGGCAGTGCGGCTCCATGGGGTCGTGCTGGACGGTGCGCCAGGAGTCGCGCGTCCAGTGCAGGGCCGCTGGCGCGTAGACCTCGATGCGCAGGACGTCATCGCTGGCGGCGGTGCGGATCTTGTGGTTGTGCTTCCAGATCACGATGCCGCCGCGCCGGGGCGTGCCGTGCGCGTAGCGTTGGGCCACGGGCGCCGGGCAGTCGAAGACGGCGCCGTCGGCCGTGCTCCGCAGGAGCTTGACGTACTCGGCATGGGCCCAGACCAGGGGGGCGGCGGAGCCGGTCGGGCGCCCTAGGAACATGCCCTTCTCGGGGATGTCCGGGCCGTCCCAGACCTGCTCGGGGATCATGCCCCCCGGAGTGGTGAAGCGCTCGATGGCCCGCACCAACTCGGCCGGTGACCGCCGGGCGGCGAGTTCGTAGTGCGCCCGCTCCCCGGTCAACAAGGGCCAAGCCCGACCGACCCCGGTGCCGTCGTAGGGAGAGCCGTCGGCCTGCTGCCCGTAACCGTCGTAGGTGTAGCGGTGCCAGCAGGGCCCGCTGGGGGTCTGCACCCGGCACAGGTCGTCATAGACGCTCAGGCTCTGGGCCACGTGGGGGTCGTCGGCCGCGCGCACGCCGTAGCGCACCAGCTCCAGGAACCCGCCGTCGATCACGGCGCACTCCTCGACGCTGCCCACGCCCGGCGGCAGGTTGGCCAGCGGCAGCACCGCGCGCCCGAGGTGGGCGGGCGCATCCAGCGCGCCGGCGATGCGCTCGTAGTACTCGCTGTGGCCGTCGGCGCAGCCGCAGGTGGTATAGGTCCAGTCCTCCAGGTGCCGGGCCCAGTAGTCGGCGACCTCCAGGAAGTAGCGGGCGGACTGCGTGTCGCGGTCGGCGTGGGCGAACTCCGCGGCACAGACCAGGGCCGCGATGCTGGCCGCCAGGGTGGAGGGCGAGTAGCCGCTGTTCTCCTCCCACCGCTCCTGCTGGGTCACGGGCCCGACCCGGGCGATGCGGTGCGCCGCTGGTGCGACCAGCGAGGGGTAGGGATTCCAATCGAGGGCGTCGGCCTTCTGCAACTGCCAGGCCAGAAGGATCGGGAAGGCGATCTCGTCGAGTTGCAGGCCGTGCCAGTACGGCTCCCCGAACACCCAGAAGTTCTGGGGCCAGGAGCCGTCCTCGCGCTGGGTGCGCTCGAGGTAGTGCAGGGTGCGCAGGGCACCGGCCGCGTCACCGGCGGCCAACCGCGCCGTGGCCGTGTGGTAGAGGTCGCGGGGCCAGACCAGGTGGTAGCCGGCGCGGTTGCGGTCCCCCTGGGCCTCGCCCCAAGGGATGGCCAGGGAGGCGATGTGCGCCCCGGGGTTCTCGCGATCCTCGTGGGCCCGGAGCACCATGGCGGACAGGTAGTACTGTGCCCCGCCGTCCTGCGCGGCCCGGGAGAGGTCCAGCAGGCGGGCGCAGTAGTCGTGCCAGGGGGCGACGTAACCGCGCTCCAACTCCGCGAAGTCGGCGTCGGCCGCTGCGACGGCGTGGGCCACGGCCGCCGCCGCGGTCTCGCCGAAGCCTAGGGCCAACGAGAAGGGGGTGGACACATCCCCACCCAGCGCCGCAGTCAACGCGACGTTCCCGTGCACGGCCTCGGAGGCCCCCGTGGTCAGGCGGCGATGGCGTTGCAAGTCGGTCCAACCGTCGGAGACGCCGACGAAGCCCGCCGCCGCCTCCGTGAGGGGGGTGGAGCAGGCCAGGGCGCAGTACGTGTCGTGGCGGTGGCCCACCAGCACCACGCGGTCCCCCACGGTCATGACGCGCGCCGTGTTCTCCCCGCCACGATCGCCGCAGTGCGGCGCCAACAGGACGTAGGGCTTCAGCCCCTCAGGCGCCCCGCCACCCGTTCCCGTGATGCGCACCCGCAGGACCAGGGCCGGGCGGGCCGGATCGGTCAGGATGCGCTTTTCGATGCGGAAGCGCCCTTGGCGCTCCGCTGTCGTCACATCCCAGAGCAGGGCACGCGGATCCGCTAGCTGGACGGTCGCCAGGGTGTCGCGCCGCTCCTCGAAGAAGTCGTCGGGGCCCGGTCCCACCAATAGGAACTGGAGGTCGCGGGTGTTGGCCAGGTCGACACGCGGGTAGTAGACCTCGGTGAGCACGCCCTCGGCCACCGTGAACCACACCGGGCTCTGGGGGCCCAGGCAGGTCCCGATCGCCTCCTTGGCCCCCGGGGCCCAGAGGGGGGCGACGCCCGGCGCCCCGAACGCCGCTCGGCCGGGGAGCGGCTGCGGTTCCGGCCACGCCGCCTCGGTCGGCGCTTGGGCGCCGCGCACCCGCCGGACGGACACGTCCGGGATCACCGCCTCGGCGCCCGGCGCCTGCGCCCGGCGGCCGGTGGCGGACGGCCTGGGGGCCGCGGCCTGCTCCCCGCGCCGACCCTTGGTGACCGGGGCAGAGGCCGCGGCCTCCCCCGTACCCGGCACGGCCGACTCGGGGGATTGCTCTGGCTTCGCCTTGCGGGATGTCGGCATAACGATCGTCCTCCCTGCAGGCCCCGTGGACCCGGGCTCGCCGGGCCGGGGCACCCACGCCGAGACCGGTGCCCCGGCGGGTCCAGCCCGGCGGCGGGCCAGGCGAGGCGCCGCCCCGGCCCACGGCGCGCCAAGCGCCCGCTGGCCGAAACGGTCGCGGCTACCCCACCCAGCCTACCCATCGCCCACGCCGGAGACAAGCGCGCCAGCCGCCGCGGGGTCAGCGCTGCCCGCTGAGCGCCTGCCACAGGGCGATCCCCTGGCGGGCCAGGGGGTCCGGGAGGGCGGCCATCTGCTCCCGCTGCATCGCCCAGACCCGCGCGGGGCCCCAGTGCGCCGCCCAGCCCGGCCAGGTCCGGGGCAGACCGGTCCTGCCCTGCCCGGCGATCCAGGCGCGGCCATAGGCCACGGCGGCCTCCCCCAGGGCCGCCGCCACGGTTGGGGCGACCTCCCGCAGGCGTTGCTGGGCGCGGCAGTCCTCGGCGTAGCGGTCCATCTGGCTCCAGGGCGGCCGCCAGGCCATGAGCCCCACCTCCGCCTCCGGGTGAAGCCCAAGGAACAGCGCGTAGTTGCGGACGAGGTCGGTAGGGGTCCGGTCGGCCGGCGGATGCTCCTGGTGGAAGACCGACGCCGCGGGGTGCGCCACGAAGCGCGTGCCCGCCTTGGCCAGGCGGTACCCGAATTCCCAATCCTCCAGGCCATAGCCGGCAAAGCCCTCGCAGAACCCCCCGCTGTCCCCCGCCCAGCGGCGACCGAGGGAAACCACGCGGGTCACAAACCACAGCCACGGCGCCGCGTCCGTCCGGGCCAGACGCACCGCCTGCCCCCGCCGGGCCAGGGGCCCGCCCGCCCAACGCTCGAACCGGGGCCAGTCGGCCAGGGCCTCCAGCGGAAGGGCCGGGCCAACGGGAGTCGCGGGACGCCCGTCCGGTCCCGGCGGCCGGGAAGCGGGGAACTGCGACTGCGACCCTCCAATGGCCCGGGGTCCCGGGCCGGACCCGGGGAACACCCACGTCCGCACGGAGCGCCAGCACCAGGGGTGCCCGCTCACGCAGAGCGTCCCCTCGCCGCGCCACTGGGCGTGCAGGCGGCGGTGCATGCCGATCAGCGTCGGCGGGGCCACGACATCCGCGTCCGCGAAGACGACGATCTCCCCACCCGCGGCCCGCAGTCCGGCGTTGCGCGCGGCCGCCCGACCGAACGCCGCACGCCGCCGCACCACCTGGAGGGCGTAGGGCGGCCGATAGCCGGACAACCACTGGGCCGTCCCGTCCTCGGAGCCGTCGTCGACCACCACCACCTCCAGGTCGCTCGGGGCGGTGTCCTGGTACTCCAGGCTGGCCAGGCAGTACCGCAGGAGGGGGAGCCGGTTGCGCGCCGGGATCACGACCGACACCGGCGCCGGGCGTGTGGCGACCGAATCCATCGGCGACACCCCCTGGTCCCCGCAGTGGGGGCCCAGGGCAGGCTATGCAAACCCCTGGCGAAGCGAAGGCGGGGAGGGAAGCCGGAGGGCAGGGGGGCGCGGCGAGCCCCGCCGGGGCGTGTGCCCCGACCGCCGCTGCCTGGCCGAATCACCCGCTCGCCCACGGCCCGCCGTCGGAGGGCTGGGCCGAGCGCGGCTCAGCGCGCGGCCTGGCGCGCGCACTCGTACAGCACGATCCCACCGGCCATGGCCGCATTCAACGACTCGGCTCCGCCGGGCATGGGGATGCTCAGGGGTTCGCACCACCGCAGCAGGGCCGCATCCACGCCGCGCCCTTCGCTACCGATCAACAGCCCCAGGGGCGGGCGCAGCTCGACCGCACCCGGGGAACGCCCGCCGCGCGGGCAGAGGGCCCACCAGCGTCGCCCCGCCAGCGCCGACTGCGCCAGATCCGCCGCCAGGTCGCCGCTATCGTGCCGCCGCAGGTGAAACGCGGCGCCGGCCGAGGCCCGCAGCGCCTTGCTCCCATACGGGTCGGCGGTCTCGGGACCGGTCCAAAGCGCCGCGCGGGGGCCGCAGAAGGCCAGGAGGGGACGGATCAGCGCGCCGACGTTGCCCGGATCCTGAACACCATCGAGGGCCAACACATAGGGGGGCTCGCCCCCCGCTGCCTGGGGAGGCAGGGAGAAGACGGCCAGGATGCCCTGCGGCGCCGGCACCTCCGCCAGGGCGGCAAAGGCCCGGTCGGGCAGGATCCAGGCACCGCAGGGGAGGTCGAGCGAGCGCCCGGCCGCCCAGGCCCCACTCCGAGCGAGCGCCCCCGCCAGGCGTTGCCGCGAGGCGGCCAACCCGGCCTGCGCCGCACCGCTCGCCGACACGACGCCCACGCGCGGCAGCAGTCCCGCGCGCAAGCCCTCCTCCACCAGATACGGCCCTTCGGCGACGCAAGCCCAGGCCGCACGACGACCGGCGGGCAACCGCAGCGTCCGCAGTGCAGCCACCAAGGCGCGGGGCTGGGGGGTGGGGGCATACGGGCAGTGCCCAGCGGGTTCAGGCGCCGGAGCCGAGGGCTTCGCCGGCCGTTCCCCCCCTCTTGACCGCTTGCCGCGGGGTCGCTTGCCGCAGGGCCGCTTGCCACCCGTTTGGCCCAGGCAGCGCCGCCGCACCGGCGGTGGGGCGGCCTTTACAGATGGGCCCGGGCCTGGTCCACGAGTTGCGCGAAGGTCTCGGCGTCGCGCACCGCGATGTCCGCCAGCATCTTGCGATTGACCTGCACGCCTGAGCGCTTGAGCCCGCTCATGAACTTGCTGTACGACAACCCGCCGATCCTCGCCGCCGCGTTGATGCGCGTGATCCACAGCTTGCGAAAGTCCCGCTTCCGCGAGCGCCGGTCGCGGTAGGCGTAGGAGAGGGAATGCAACACGGCCTCATGGGCTGTGCGGTAGAGCCGGTGGCGTCCGCCCCAGAAGCTGCGCGTCAACCGCAGCACGCGCTTGTGGCGACGATGCGCCGTGACACCCCTCTTGACTCGCGGCATCGGTCATTCCCCTTCCGTACCTGCAAGAAGCAAGCAGCTAAGAAGCCTGATTCAAGAAGCAAGCAGCGCCAACGGGGACCCGAAGGCAATCAAGCACAGAGCCACACCGGGCAGCGCGAGCCAGAGGCCGCCAAGGCGACAAAACGCACCGCGGGAAACGTGTGCTCACCGCCCGTACGGTAGCAGGCGCTCCATCCTCGGCGCCTCGGTGGGACCAACGAGTGCCGGCTTGCGAAGTTGTCGGTTCTGGCGCGTCGACTTATGACGGAAGTTGTGCTGGTGAAAGGCATGGGCACGACGCAACTTACCCGTCCCAGTGAACCGCAGGCGCTTCTTGGCGCCGCTGTGGGTCTTCATCTTCGGCATACGACGACCCCTCCGTCATGTCCGGGTCCCCCCGGGTGCTTGGCGCCCCATCGTCTCGCCGGGGGCCCAGCCTCGGCGACGTTCCATCCGCCTCAGGGTTGCTGGGCGCTCTCGGCCGCCTGGGCGCCGCCGACGGCCTGCGCGCCGGCGGCCGCCGCCCGGGCCGCAGCGGCCGCCACTTGCTGGCGCAAGGCCTGCAGGACCTCGGGCCGCGGCGCCATCACCATGTTCATGGTGCGGCCCTCCACGCGCGGCTCCATCTCCACCTGGCCCACCTGCGCCAGCATGCCGACGAAGCGCCTGAACACATCCCGGCCCAGTTCGGCGTGGACGATCTCGCGGCCCCGGAAGCGCATGGTCAGCTTCAGCTTGTCCCCGCCCTGCAGGATGCGGTCCGCCTTATGCGACAGGATGCCGAGATCGTGGTCATCAATGTTCATCGTCTTGATGACGAGTTCCTTGACCTCCACGACGTGCTGCTTCTTGCGTGCCTCGCGGTCTCGCTTGTCCTGCTCGTACTTGAAGCGTCCGTAGTCCATGATGCGGCAAACGACGGGAGACGCCGTCGGTGCGACTTCCACCAGATCCAGGCCCCGCTCGGTCGCCAGGCGGAGCGCGTCGCGTGCCGCCACCACCCCGAGTTGCTGCCCCTCGTCGTCGATCAGGCGGACCTCGCGCGCCCGGATCTCGAAGTTCACCCGCATGTCCCTGCTGATGCGGCTACCCCCTCTGAAAACAAAATCGGCGGAGGACCATCCGCCGACAGGGACGCCAAGGCCTCGTCCCAAAGAACCTCACCTGGCCGCAGCCGGTAGGTGAGAAGCGAATGGCTTCTTCTTGCACTATTCACTTCCGCCCTACACATGCACCTTACAGCGATCTGCCAGCCTGAGCCGACAGAGGCCCGATTCAGGATAGCACGGGAGCCGTGGGGCGTCAAACGAACCCAGCCGCGGTCAGCGCCACCGCCGGAGTCCACCTGCGGTCCGGGGGGTGGCAGCCGGGCGACGGGAGGGCCGGGAGGGCACTACCCGTCCACGCCCCCGGCGGTGGCGAGCGTGTCCCGGCCACCCAGAGGGCGCGCCGCCCCTTCGGGCACCACCGGGCTCCGAAGGTTGCGGGACGCAGACCCACAACGGGGGTTACCCGCCGCGGGCGCCGCCAGCCAAGCGGTCCAACACGAGGTGGTAGCCCTCCGCCCCGTAGGAGAGGAAACGCTTGATGCGGCTGATCGTGGCCGAACTCATGCCCGTACGGGTGGAGATCTCCTCATACGTCACACCGGCCTGCAGCAACTCGGCCACCTCCAGGCGCTGGGCGAGCGCCTGCACTTCCCCCACCGTGCACAGGTCTTCGAAGAAGCGGTAGCACTCCTCCTGGTTGCGCAGGGAGAGGATCGCCGCAAAGAGGCGGTCGATCCGGCGATCGGCGAACCGGCTGCGATAGGCGATCGGTGTTCACCCCCGGCGCCGGGCCCTCCCGCGTCCAGGCCGCGCGCCGCCCAACGCGCAGAGGCGGCCACGGGCGCCGGTCCTCACCGACACCCGGGCCGCCCGGCTGAACCTGCGGGACTTGAAGTGGTCGGGGTGGGCAGATTTGAACTGCCGGCCTCCTGGTCCCGAACCAGGCGCCCTAACCAAGCTGGGCCACACCCCGGCGTCCGCGCACCGAACGCAGTATAGCCGGGGCCGCCCCTCGTGGTCAATGGGCGGGGGCTTC
>DAHWHV010000372.1 GCA_027335545.1 Clostridia bacterium | reverse complement strand
GCAGGCGGTAGGCGGTGGCCATGTGCCGGCAGTCCTCGGGGGCCTCCAGCGCCACGGCCAGACAGAGGGCGCTGATCAGACTCTCCTCGGCCTGCGGCCAGATGGGGTCGCCGGCGGAGCCGGCCGACCACGCCAGGACGTTGCCGATGCCCCAGGCCAGCCGCGAGGCCTCCTCGTCGTCGCCCAGGGCATGGGCTGCGGAGACGGCGGCCAGGGGGTTCCAGCGCCCGCCGCCGCGACCGGGACGCAGGAGGTCGAGTTGGGTCACCTGGTACCCCCGCGACCGGAGCCAGCCCGCCGTCATGGCGTGCAGCTCCCCCTTGGGGTCACCGACGATCAGGGACTCGGCATGGTGACCCAAGGTCCAGATGGTGGGGAGCACGGCCCGCCGCGTCTTGCCGCGGCGGGAGGGCCCGACCAGCAGCACGTGCTCGTTGCCCGCCCCCCGGCGGGTGACCCAGGCGGTGCCCCCGTCCGCGCCGACCACGACGCCCGGAGCGCCGGGCCGGTCGCACTTCACGCGGGCGAGGGTGTCGGCCATCTCGCCGGCCTTCCGCCAGCGGGTCGAGCCGTGGGTGGCCGTCGCGGCCGGCAGCGGCTGTCCCCGGCGGGCGGGCCAGCCGCTGCGCCAGGCCCAGCGCAGCACGCCGACCGCCGCCAGGGCGAAGGGGATCTGGGTCAGGACCCAGCCCGGCCAGGGCCGGGTGTGCAGGAGCCCGACCGCCATCCGCCACCAGAGGTTCGCCGGGCCGCCGTAGGCGGTGAGGCCGGCGGGGCGGTTCAGGCGCGTGAACAACTCGCCCCAGGTGAGCGCGGGCCGCAGGGGTGGCCAGAGGGTCTCGGGGAGGAGCCAGAGGACCGGGGTGAGGACGAAGTCGGCGAAGGCGAGCAGTCCCAAGGGGATCAGCGCCAGAAGACGCCCCGCGGTGAGGACCCGGGACCGGAACAGCCGGCGCAAGAGCAGGTAGCAGAGCCAGTACGGGGCGAGGACGGCGGCCAGAACCACGAGGAAGGGCAAGCGGACACCCCCTACGGGTCGTCTCCGAAGGCGCGATCCAGGGCAGACAGGCGCGGGTCAGAAGCGGAATGCGGTGCGGTGGCAGACGCGGGCATCGGCCCTCCCGCCGCCGCCAAGCGCTCGATGGCGGCGGCGATACGCTCCAGGACGGGCAGAATGCCTGGGCCTGTGCCGGCGAGCCCGGCCTCCGCCAGGCGCAGCAGCGCCTGTGGGCGAGCCTCGGGCGGCACAGGGGCCAGGGCGGCGTGCAGGGGTGAACGGACACCGATGCTGACGCGGAACTGCAGGGCATTCCGCGCCACGCTAATCGACCGCCCGCAACGCGCGCTCGGCGGCCCACATGTAACCGAGCGCGTTGGCGAAGACGGCTTCCTCTGACCGGACCGGGATCGGGCGGCCTGGCGCCAGGTCGGCGAGGCGGTCGCCGAGCAGGAGCGCCCCGCCCCCGACCAGGGCGGTTGCGGCGACCCGCCCGAGGTCCCCGCCCAGGCGCCGACGCAGCTCAGCGGCGATGGCCTCGGCCAGGGCATCCAGGTGTGGGGCGGCTTCCGCCGGTCCGCCGAATGTCCGGCCGTGCCATGCGGCGGGGCCAACCAGCGCCGCCTGCGCGAGGTCCGGTGGCGGGAGATGGCCGGTCGTCCTCTGGATGGCTGCGGCGAGCGCGCCGGCGACCGTGGAGACGCCGGAT
>DAHWHV010000371.1 GCA_027335545.1 Clostridia bacterium | reverse complement strand
TTGCCTATCCGGACAGGACGCAGGAGGCCCGCCCCGGGACGCGGATGTCCGTCGCGAGCAAGGAGGGTCACGCACGTGCCGACAGCACCACCCACAGTGACTAGGCGGGGACTCCTGCGGGGCGGGGGGGGCGCCGTGGCGGCCGCGGCAGCGGGGGGTGCCCTCCTCGCGGCCTGCTCCAAAGCCCAGGCGCCCGCGGCGGCCTCCACCACCTCCACGGGGGCCAAGACGACGCTGCTGGTCTCGATCCCTTTCCAGGGCTTCGGCAACTACCAGGGCACCATGCAGAAGTTGACCGAGGAGTACATCGCCACCCACTGGACCGCCAAGCACAAGGGCGTGGAGGTGAAGACGCAGGCCGGATCGGGCGCCAACGGCAACAACATCGGGTCCCAGACGATCGTGGCCGCCTCCATCGCCGGCGACACGGCGGCCCTGCCGGCGACGGTCTGCGGGTGCTGCTCAGACATTCAGACCTACCTCTCTGCCGGCCTGCTGGTGCCTCTGGACACCTACATCAAGCAGGACAACATCAACCTCGGCGGCTTCTCTCCCGGGCACCTGCAGGCGCTCCAGGCCGGGGGCCGGCAGATGGCCCTGCCCCAGTATGACGGCCCGATGGTCCTGACGTACAACCAGGCGATGCTCGATCAGCTCGGCCTGCCCTACCCGCAACCGGGCTGGACCCACACGGAGGCGGCCACCCTCTGGGCGAGCCTGTCGCGCACGGTGAAGGGCAAGCGCGTCTACGGGGCCGCCCTGGACTACGGGGACCACAACTGGTGGCTGCACGGCTGGGGCGGCGCCGAGGGGGACGCCACGGGGACCAAGGCCCTGCTGGACTCCCCCGCGGGGGTCGCGGCCTTCAGCTGGTTCACGCACCTCTTCTCGCAGCACGTGGCCACCGGCGGGGGGTCCAGCAACGTGCGCGGCGGCAGCGCCGCCTTCGGCATGGCCGGAGGCTGGACCATCGAGACGATGGCCCTGGCCGCGCGGGGCCTGAAGTGGGACTACCAGCCGCTGCCCGTGTTCCCCGGCGGCCGGCCGTCGACCTTCATCAACAACGACTTCAATGGGATCAACGCCTTCTCCAAGGTGCCGCGGGAGTTGGCCTGGTCGATCTTCAAGTTCATCACCCTCGACGTGGGCTTTCAGCACTTCCAGTACCGGACCACCTTCATCACCCCCAACCAGTCCAACCTGTGGGCCGATTGGATCTCCATCGTGCGCGCGGTGGCCCCGCCCCTGCGCAACAAGCACCTGGAGTACTACCAGCAGGCGATCGACTACGGCTGGTCGACCTACTTCTTCAAGTACGACGCCCTCGCCGCCAACAACCTCAAGGGGAGCTGGTTCAGCAAGATTCAGAACGGCAAGGTCAGCCCGCAACTCGGACTCCAGCAGGCCACGCTGCAGGTCAACGCCTTGGAAGCCGCCGGAGCCCGCACGAGCACCGAAGCTGCCGCTTCCATCCGCGCCTTCCCGACCCTGGGCGCACCGATCGCCGTCGTGCAGGCAGGGCTGTAGGCCGGCAACGCGCCCTGCAGCCCTGCGGTCACGCCGGCCCAGCAGGGGTGAGGCGCCGGGCCGCGGCCCGGCGCCTCATTTCCCCACCGCCAACGGCGGAGAGCGGCGATGGCCGGTGTCTGCGTCCCGTCCACCTCAGCGGAGGCAGGCCACGAAGATCTCCGTCGGTTGGCGCCCGAGCAAGGGTTCCACGATCAGGGCGGCGTCCTCCGGCGCCCGCAGCGTCCGGGTGCGGTACGCCCCCGCGCGGGCCTCCCGGACCAACTCCACGCGCACCCAGCGGGGGTACGGCCCCAGGGCAGGGGCCCTGTCCTCCGCGGCCACGTCTCCCAGGATGCTCCGCGCCTTCGCTACCGCCACCGTCCCCACCATCCCGCACAAGGCCATTTCTTGAGAGGCGGCCTTGACGGGCTCCCAGAGGGCGCGGAGCGCACCGCCGGGCGGGCCGGGGCAGTGGGACGGAGTCGGGAGTCCGCCGGACGCGGCAACCTGGGGTAGCCCGTAGGGTCGCAGGCTGCCAGGCGCCTGGCGAGGCGATCCGGGCCGGGACCGGCACGGGAACGGCCCCCGTGCGCCGGGCCGCCAGCCCGCATAGCGGGCGGCGGTGGGTACGCTGGGGAGCCCAAGGCCGCCGATCAGGGGATCCCGAGCGGCCCCGCAGCAGCGGGGAGCGGCCGCGCCCCCGGCCCACGGGGGTGCGGGGGCGTCCCCCGGTGACGTTCACTGCGCCACGCCGCGGCCAGCATTCTCCTGGGGGCCGGTGTGCCCGTCGCCGTCGCCGCCAAGATGATGGGCCACAGCGTGACGCTGTTCACCGAAACCTATGCCGAACTCCTGATGGAAGCCACCCATGAGGCAGCCGCCCAGGTGGACGCTTTCTTGGCCGACCGCAACCGGGGCGCCCTGCTATCATCCCGTGACGGCAAACACACGACCACCCGCTCCAGCCGCGTGAACAACGGGCAGCCATAGGCCGGGCGTTGGAAGGACGGCCCGGCGCGCGGGCGGTGCTTGCAGGCGCGTTCACCTCCGGTGATGGCAAACATGATGGCAAAGGCGCAAGCGCCCACCAGCCTCTACCAGTGGGCGCTCCCTGTGTCCATTGGGTCTCTAAGAACGCCGCAGTTCCATGCGAAGCTTGTCCGCGACCATGGCGATGAACTCCGAATTCGTGGGCTTGCCACGCTCGGAGTTCACGGTGTGGCCGAACAGGCTGTGGATCAGGTCGACGTTGCCCCGGTTCCAAGCCACCTCGATGGCATGGCGAATGGCGCGCTCCACCCGGCTGGGCGTCGTCTGAAAGCGCTTGGCGATGGAGGGGTACAACTCCTTGGTGATGCCGCCGAGCAGCTCCACCCGCACGACCACGAGGCAGATCGCCTCGCGCAGATAGAGGTAGCCCTTGATGTGGGCGGGGATGCCGATCTCGTGCAGGACCTCGGTCACCTCGACGTCGAGGCTCCGCCCCTCCGTCGCCGTGGGCTTCACGACCTGACCGCTGGCGATCTGCCGGATGCGCTTGGCCAACACCGCCAGGTCGAAGGGCTTCAGGATGTAGTAGTCGGCACCCAGGGACACGACGCGCTGGGCGATGCTCTCCTGGCCGAAGGCCGTCAGCATGATCACCCGGGGCCGCTTAGCGAGCCCCAAGCCGTTGAGTTGTTCGAGCACGCCGATGCCGTCGAGGTGGGGCATGATGACATCCAGCACCACCACGTCGGGCGTCTCACTCTGTACGAGCTCAAGCACCTGGCGGCCGTTCTGCGCCACGCCGACGAGCTTGAAGTCGGTCTGGCTCTGCAGATACTGGGCCAGCAGGTCGCAAAACTCCCGGTTGTCGTCTGCCACGAGCACCCGATAGGGCGCCGTCGCGGGCGCGATAGCCGCCATCTCTCCACCTCTTCCGCTTCCACCCCACGGGGTGACGGCCCCCTCGGCCGCGAGGGCCCCCTCGCCGGGTCACAAAGTCGGGGATTCTGATTCCCCGGAGGGGGTCCTGCCTGGCACCCTGTGGATAAGCGGTAGGACCGTCGGCGCGTTTTCGTCACAGGCCGCGCGCGGCCCCACCCGTCGAGGTCGGGCGGGCCTCGGACGGTGCCGGTGGGGCAAACCGTCACGCGGCCTGCGCGCCCGCGCCCAACCCCGCCGCCTGCGCCATCCAGAGGGCGAGCACGCCGTACCCGCGGGTCGGGGCGTCCACGAAGACGTGCGTCACGGCGCCGACCAGCCGACCGCCCTGCAGGACCGGGCTGCCGCTCATCCCCTGCACGATGCCCCCGCTGGCCCGCAGCAGGCGGGGGTCGGTCACGCGCACCAGGAACCCGCGCAACCGGGCCCGCCGCTGCGGCAGCACGGCGGTGATGCGCACCGCGAAACCCTCCACGCCGCCTCCGTGCAGCACCGTCAGCATTTCCGCCGGTCCGGGGTGGACCTGGTCCGGGAGAGCGACCGCCAGGGCCTGCGTGACGGGTCCCGGCGTCGGTTGGCGGGTGAGGAGGCCGAAGACACCGAAGGGCGTGTTGGCGGTGACGGTCCCCAGCGACGGTGCGCCCGGGACCAGCACGCCCAGCTTCTCCCCGGGGTGGCCCCCGCTGCTCGGGTCCACCCCCGCGATCAGCGACGGCACCAACCGACCCGCACCGAGCACCACCGGTACCCCCGCCACGGGGTCGAGGACCACGTGGCCGAGCGCCCCGAACGCCCCGGCCGGGGAGGTGAACGTCAGTGTGCCGATCCCGCCGGTGGTCTCCCGCACCCAGGTCCCCATGTGGTAGCGCCCGTCCGCCGGGTCGTAGGCCGGGCGCACCCACAGCCGCAACTGGCGTCCGCGGCGCAACACGGTGACGGGGACGGGCCCCGCGGGTGCGCCATGACCCAGGGCCTCGTCGACCGCGGCCGGCGAGGTCACGCGCCGCCCGTCCACCGCCACCAGTACGTCACCGACCCGGATGCCGGCCGCGGCGGCCGGACTGCGCACCGGGCCGGCGGGTCCGGGGACCGCCGTCTCCCCCACCACCAGGGGGCCGCGGCTCCGCAGCAGGACGCCCACCGCCTGCCCCCCCGGCACGAGCCGGGGCGGCATCACGGCCTCGACGCGCACCGAGCGCCAGGGGAGGAAACCGAACAGCCGGAGGCGGACCGTGTAGGTGCCGGGTGCGGTCGGCTGCAGGCCCAGGCTCCGCCCGGGGAGCAGGTTCCAACCGGGGGGGGGTGCCTGGCCGTCCACCAGGAGCGGCGCCGACCCGCCCCCGACCCGGACCGCGACCCGCCCCGGCAGCGCCAAGGCGATGGCCTGCGGCTCGCCGACGGCCAGGGTCACCGCAGTCGGCAGCCGCAGCACGTGCCTGCCGGCCGGCGAGGCGTCCACCGCGAGGATCGCCGCCGCCGCCAGGGCAGCGAGCAGCTTGAGCAACGGCTGCCCACGCAACGGCCGCGCCTCCCTGCACCGCCGCACCGCGACGCTGCCCCCACACCATCCCCCCGAGCGCCGCGGGCTATGAGCGGTTCGGGGTGCGGCCGCTGCCGCCCAGGCGGTGCTGAACGCGTCCGCTCTGGCAGCACCCTCTTCCGGACGCCGTGGCACCCGTGCTCCGCGGCGCAGCACCGCTCGCCGCAGGCGAGCTTCGCTCCGCGGCTTCGCTCCGCGGCTTCGCTCCGCAAGCGTCGAGCGACCGCCTCAGGCCTTGCGGGGCGCCCAGGGCCGGCGCCGCTCGACGCCGCGACAGCGCCCCCAGGGCCAGACTCGGCTACGCGGGCTCCGCGGGACCCGAGGCGGGCGCCACTGCCGGGGCGAGCATCGAACGCGCCAGGAACAGGGCCAGACCGGCCGCCAACAGGATGTCCCCGGGGCTGATCACCCCCGGCGGCAGCGGGGCGGGCATGGCGAGCCAGTCCCCCAGCCAGCCGATCCCCACCGGGTGCGCCAGGAGCACGTGCGCCCCGAGCCCCCCGGCGTCCAGGCGGGCCACGACCGGGGCCGGGAAGCGGCCGAGGGCCTGGCGGGCCACCGGCATGCGCCCATCGCCCCAGAGCGAGGCCAGCGCGTTCCCGCAGGCCCCCAGCAGCGCCGGGGCGGCACCGGGCAGGCGCAGGTTGGCCAGCAGGAAGCCGGCCGCCGCCGCATAGAGGAGCGCGGCGCGCAACTCCTCCAGCCGGGGGTGCGCGCCGATCTGCGGCCAGATCTGGGGCACGGCGGCCTCCAGCAGGGGCCCCGCCAGGAGCAGGGGCCACGCGCCCAGCCGTACCTGGGCGAGCCGCGGCAGGTGGCCGCCCCGCAGCCAGCCCAGCCCGAGGCCGATGGGGATCGCCAGCAGGAAAAACAGCGGCCTCGTCCCCCCCCCCGCGTCATGGGACACACGGCCCTACGCCGAGGGTCGGGCCGCCGACGCCGGGGCGGGCCCCGCCCCGGCTGCGGAGGGTCGGGCCGCCGACGCGGCCGAGGGTTGGGACGCCGACGCGGCGGCCTCCACCTCCGCTGCCTCCACTGCCGCGGCCGAGGGTCGGGCAAAGCCCCGCAGCATCTCCAGCGCATGCTGGCGGGACGTCGCGCCGCGGCCCCCGTCCAGCATGCGCGCCACCTCCGCGATCCGGGCCTCGGCCTCCAGGGGGTGGATCGCGGTTCCCGTCCGACCGTCGCGCTCGGCCTTCTCGATCGCGAAGTGCCGGTCCGCCGCAGCCGCGACCAGGGCCTGATGGGTCACGCACAGCACCTGGCGCCGTGTCGCCAGGGATTGCAGCCGCGCCGCCACGGCGGCGGCCGCCCGGCCCCCGACCCCCGCGTCGATCTCGTCGAAGACCAGCGTGGGTGGAGGCGCACCGTCGGCGGGCCCGGACCCGGGAGCCACGGGGATGAGGGTGTGCAGGCACAGCAGCAACCGCGCCAACTCACCCCCGGAAGCGGTCCGCCCCAAGGGTTGCGGGGATTCGCCGGCGTTGGCGGCCCAGAGCAGGCCCACCGCCTCACAACCCCGCTCCGTGCAGGCCAGGCGCTCCGCGCCCACCGGGACACCGTCGGCGTCGGCCCGCCGCGTCAGGGCGACCTCCAGGCGGGCCCCGCCCAGGCCCAACTCCCCGAGGCCCGCGGCCACCTCCGCCCCCAGGCGCGCCGCAGCCGCCTCCCGCAGGGCGCCGAGCTCCGCACAGAGGGCGCCGAGTTCCGCGCCCCGGCGGGCGACCTCGGCCGCCGCCGCCTCCGCGCGGAGTACGGAGGAGTCCATGTCCGCCAATTCCGCCGCGGCCGCGGCGCGCTGCGCCAACACCTCCGCGAGGGAGTCCCCGTACCGGCGCTTGCAACGTTGGATCTCCGTCCAGCGGGCCTCCAGGGCGGCGGCCTCGGCGGGCTCGAAGGGGAGGTCGTCCCGGTAACGGCGGAGGCAGCGGCCGGCTTCGTCCAGGGCGATCGCCGCCTGCTCCAGGAGCTGCAGGGCTGGGACCACCCCAGGGTCGAGCCTGGCCGCGGCCGCCAGTTCCCGCGCCGCGGCCCCCAGCCGGTCGCGCGCCGCCCCCTCCCCCTCCCAGAGGGCGCCGAGCGCCGCCCCTGCGGCCTCCATCAGCCGCTGGGCGTTCGCCAGTTGCGCGCGGCGGCCGGCGAGGCGCTCCTCCTCGTCGGGCGCTGCGCCCAGGGCGTCGATCTCGGCGACGGTCTGCGCGAGCAGCGCGCGCCGCCGTTCCCGTTCGGGACCCTCCGGCCCCGCCGACTCCCGCGCGGCCTTGGCCGCGAGCCAGCGCGCGTGGGCCGCGCCCACGGCCTGACGGACCGAACCGGCCCCGGCGTAGGCGTCCAGGAACTCCGCCTGCCCCTGACTCTGGGCGAAGCGGTGCTGCTCGCCCTGGCCCAGGAGAGCCAGCAGGGCCTGACCCGCCTCACGCAGGGCCGCGGCGCTCGTCAGGCGGCCGTTGAGCCGGCAGGTGCCCCGGTTGTCCCGGGCCACTTCGCGCTGCAGCAGCACGCAGCCGTCCTCCGCCGACACCCCGAGTTCGTCCAGGCGCGCGGCCACCCCCGCGTCCTCCACCTCGAAGAGGGCTGCGACGCGCAACCGGGACTCCCCCTGGCGGATCAGCCCCGAGTCGGCGCGGCCGCCAAGGGCCAACTGCAGCGCATCGATCAGCAGGGACTTCCCGGCCCCCGTCTCCCCGCTGAGCACGTTGAGCCCAGGGCCGAACTCCACCGCGAGGCCCTCCAGGATGGCCAGGTGCTCGACTTCGAGCCTCCGCAGCACCGCCATCCCCCTCTCCGCTCCGGGCGACTGGGCTGGTGTCTCGCCGTCGTGCCCGCGGACCCTCAGGCGCCGCCCGGCGGCGCGGTGGCCGACGGGGGCAGCCCGCGCAGGCGCTGCACCCGCTCCAGGAAGGACCCCACGGCCTCCGCGGGCTTGATCACCACGAAGACGGTGCGTTCGCCCGCCAGGGTGCCGATCACCTCGGGGGCGTGCAGGCGGTCCACGGCCTCGGCCACCCCCGCCGCCGTCCCCGCGAGCGTGGAGAGCACCACCAGGTTCAGGCTCGCGTCCACCCCCGTCACGCACTCGCCGAACAACCCCAGGAGGCGGGCGCTGAGGGCGGCCTCGGCGTCGGCGGGCCCCTGGGCGTACCGCGACCCCCCGTCCCCGGTCGGCACCTTGATCAGACGCAGGTCGTGGATGTCCCGGCTGACCGTGGCCTGAGTCACCGTGAAGCCGTCGCTGTTCAGGCGCTCGGCCAAGTCCTCCTGGGTCTCCACCACGGAGGCGGCGATCACCTCCAGGATGCGGGCCTGCCGCCGGGCCTTCTGCGCGCCTGCCCCCGACGCCTCCAACGCCGCCCACCTCCGCTTGGACCTAGGGAGATCGCACCGCCCGGGTCTCCCCGCTGGCGCACCGGACCCGCCGCCCCACGCGGGGCGCGGCCGTCAACGGGCGTCGCCACCACCCTCCAGGCCCTGGCGATCCTCGTCCGACAACTTCCGCCGCAGCACCTGGTAGAAGTTCCACCCGGGCCGACGCAGGAGCCGGACGCGCCCGGGCGCCACGGACACCTCCACCCACTCCCCCGGACGCAGCAACCGGCCCTCCTGGGCGTCCACGGTCAGGGCCACGTCCACTTGGCCATGCGGCCCGGGCGCGACGTGCAGGTCCAGGCGCAGGCGCTCCGAGACGGCCACCACCAGGGGCCGGGAGTAGAAGGTGTGCGGGCAGATCGGGGTGACGAGCATGCCCTGGACCTGCGGGTGCAGCACCGGACCACCCGCTGAGAGGGAGTAGGCGGTGGAGCCGGTGGGCGTGGAGACGATGATCCCGTCCCCGTGGTAGCCGGCTACGGGGCCCGCGCCCGCCGACAGCGAGATGCGGACCAGACGGGCGAACGGACCCTTGGCCACCACGATGTCGTTGACGGCCAGGTACCGTTCCGCGGCGGCCCCGTCCGCGTGCACCGAGCACTCCAGCAGCATGCGTTCGTCGATCTCGAAGGCGCCGGCCAGCAGCCCGGGGAGGGCCCCGAACAACTCGCCCTCCTCCAACTCCGTGAGGAACCCCAGGTGGCCCAGGTTGATCCCCAGCAGCGGCAGCCCCCCGTGGGGCGCCACCCGCCGCGCCGCCGCCAGGAGCGTCCCGTCCCCACCCAACACCAGGGCGAACGGCACCGAGCGGGCCAGTTCCTCGATGCCCACCGCTGGAACCGCCGCACCGAGGACACCGGCCAGATCCGGAGCCCCGAGGACCTCGACGCCCCGCGCGCGCAGGTACCCCACCAGCCGCACGCACAGCTGCAGGGCATGCCCCTTGTCCAGGTTGGCGAACAGGCCCACCCTGGGCACCGGACCACTCACGCCGTCCCGCCCCTCTCGCCCACCGGCCGGGCGTGTTCCCGCCGCCGCCACCGGACTCCTGCCACTCCCTGGCCCCCCCCCGGAACGGCCCGCCCCGCGCGCCCCG
>DAHWHV010000366.1 GCA_027335545.1 Clostridia bacterium | reverse complement strand
TGGGGGTCCCGGAGTCGGAATTGATTCGGCAGGCGGTCGCGGAGCGGTGCCGACAGGTCCTGGGGGATCGGCTGGACGTGCGGCTGGCTGGTTACGTCGGCGTCGTGTCCAGAGGGGGGGGGCGCGCACAGGAGACGGGCCAGGCATTTCGGAAGGTGTTGCGGCAACGGCGGTGGTCCCGACCATGACACTCTGCGACGCGGGGCCCCTGGTCGCGCTGGCGGATCGGGACGAGCCGACGCACGCGGCCTGCGCGGCTGCACTGGCCCACCTCTCTGCCCCACTGTTGACGACGTGGGCTGCGTTCACCGAAGCGATGTATCTCGTCGGGGACGGCGCGGAGTGGACGGGCCAAGATGCGTTATGGGCCCTGGTTGAGCGAGGAGACCTGCAGATCGCCGCTCCCGTTGCCGAGGACGTGCGCCGCCTTCGCGACCTCATGGCCAAGTACCGGGACCTGCCCATGGACTTGGCCGACGCCACCCTGATCGTGGCCGCCGAGAAACACCGCCTGCGTCGGATATTCACGCTCGACGGGCACTTCCGGGTCTACCAGCTGTCAGATGGCGCGCATCTCGATGTTGTGCCCTAACCGATCGCCCGGCGCCCAGCGCACGTCTGCTGCCGACCCGCCATGGCTTCTCGAAGAGCGTGGTCAGTGGCTCTGCGCACAGACAACCCGGTCGGTAGCACTGGATACGCTGGCGGCACACCGGGCCCGGTGGCAGCCGACGGCGCGAACGGGGTCGAGCTGCGGCGGTGCGCGGGGCTGTGCGCGACGATGCAGGGCCCGATCGAGGCATCGGGGGGTTGCCGTTTGGATCGTGGCGCCAACCGACAAGTAGGCCCCCACGACGCCAGCCGTGGCGCGACAGCAGTGCGGATTTCGGTGATGTCGGCCACCTGTTTCGGTCGCAAGCGGCCACCCCTCCCCGCTCCCCCCCGGTGATGCCCTTGTCCTCTGTCCCAAGGGCTCCGGTCCGGCCGGCCGCTCCGAAATGGGTGGCCGGCGAAAACCGAAACGGGTGGCCGACTGGGTCCGAAGCAGGCAACAGCAGCGCACCGGGGGCCTCAGCCGCCGGGCAGGTCGCCCCCATGGGCACCCCAGGAGCCGTCTGGCATCGCCACCTACCGGGTGCGTGTCGCCTCGTGCGTGGCGGGAGGGGCCTCCGCCGCGTCCAGGGCGGCCACCACGGCCTCCACCACCAAACGGGACACCGGCACACGCCCCGCCTCAAACGCCGCACGCGCCCGTCGGTCACGCCCGCGCCGCCTGCAGCGGGACCCTACTGGCCGGTTGGTGCCACGATCCCTAACGCCCCCCCCTACGGCGTCGTCCGCCGCCCACGGGAGAGGTATGGGCGGAGCAGCCGCCCGTCGTAGCGGGCGCGCAGGGTCTCGGGCGGGACGCCGGCGCGGAGGTCGGCATCGAGGGCGGCGCGGTCGCGGGACTTGGGCCCGGCGGCCCCGCCCGCCGGAGCGGGCACTGGGGGGGCGGGGGCCGCGGGATGCCCCTGTCCCCCCGCCTCCGGTTCCCAGCCCAGCAGCGCCCGGCCGCGCCGGGACGCATCGGCGTATGCCTCCTGCACGGCGTCCGCCAGCGGCCGGCTGCCGCGCCAGAAGGGGAGGTTGCCCAGCCGCCGCACGAGGGCCGGCCCGACCGACACGGAGGCCTCGGCCGGGACGGGCAGCGGCCCCGGGGCCCCGTTCCAGAACACGGTGGGGTCGCAGGGCAACGGCTCCGGGGCGGCGGGGACGCTCTGGGCCGCCGGCTCAGCTGCGGCGCCGGAGAGCAGCTGGGCTAGGCCGGCGCGGTCCAGGCCGCGGAGCAGGAAGAGCAGGAAGGGGTCGCGGTCGAACTCCTCGCCGATCAGGTAGTAGACGGCGGCGACGTGCTTGCAGGGGTTGGACCAGTCCGGGCAGCTGCACTCGGTGCGCAGGTCCCCCGGCCGCTCCGGGAACAGCGAAACCCCCGCGGCGGAGAAGGCCTCCTCGATGTCCTGGGGCATCTGCCCGGCGAGGAGGGCGGCGGCGAAGGCCGCTCGCCCGGCGATGGCCTCCCCCACCCGGCGCCAGGCGGCCGGGTCGAGCGCGGGCAGGCCGATGCCGACGCGGTAGGGCGCCGGCCGCGAGCCCTGCACCTGAGCCCGCACGGCGCCCGCCCCGATCTCGATGGACAGCACCTGGCCGTTGCGGGCGTAGGAGCGGCCCCGCGAGAGCCGCGCCCCGAGCTGGAAGCCCTCCAGGACGGCGATCCAGCGGCGGGCCCACCAGCTCTGGCCGAAGGCGCCGCGCCCCGTCTGCGCCCGGATCCCGCCCTTGGCCTCCCGCGGCCGCGACGGTGCGGGGTAGCCGCCGTACCAGCCCCCGCGGGACCCGCTCCGCCCTCCATGGCCCCGTCTCATCGCGATCGCAGCCTCCCTTTGGCAGCGGGGCAGCCTGGGCAGCGGGGCAGCCCAGACCGGGGCGCACCCCCCGCGTACGTCCCAGGCGCGGGGGCCGGCCGCAGGCGCCGGGGCGGCACCCGTGGGCCCGCCGCCGGAGTGCCCGGGCGGGCGCGATCAGTCTGCCACCGCCTCCGAGCGGAGGGCCAGCAGGTCGCGCAGCTCCGCCGTGGACAGCTCCGTGAGCCAGGTCTCGCCAGCGCCGACCACGCGTTCCGCCACCTCGTGCTTGGCTTCGATCATGGCGTCGATCTTCTCCTCCACCGTGCCGGCGCAGACGAACTTGTGCACCTGCACCGTCTGGCGCTGGCCGATGCGGAAGGCGCGGTCCGTGGCCTGGTTCTCCACGGCCGGGTTCCACCAGCGGTCGAAGTGAAAGACGCGGTTGGCCGCCGTCAGGTTGAGGCCGGTGCCTCCGGCCTTCAGCGAGAGGATGAAGAGCGGCGGCCCGGCTCCGGCGGCCTGGAAGCGCTCGACCATGCGTTCCCGCTGCAGGCGCGGTACACCGCCGTGCAGGAACAGGACCTCCCGGCCGAGGGCCTCCCGCAGGTGTGCCTGCAGGAGGGTGCCCATCTCCGTGAACTGGGTGAAGATCAGCGCCCGGTCTCCCTCCGCCAGGGCCTCCTCCAGCATCTCGGTCAGGCGGTCGAGCTTGCCCGAGCGGCCCGGGAGCGGCGAGCCGTCGCCTAGCAGGTGGGCGGGGTGGTTGCAGACCTGCTTGAGCTTGCTCAGCGCCGAGAGGATCGCCCCGCGCCGCGCGATGCCCAGGGCGTCCTGCAGCGCCTCCTCCAGGCCGGCGACCACCGCCCGGTAGAGCGAGGCCTGCTCCCGGGTCAGCGTGCAGAAGACCTTCATCTCGTTCTTGGGCGGCAGGTCGCGGATCACGGAGGGGTCGGTCTTCAGCCGGCGGAGCAGGAAGGGCCCGGTCAGGCGCTGGAGCTGGGCTGCCGCCGCAGGGTCCCGGGAGACCTGCACGGGGATGAGGAAGCGCCGGCGGAAGTCCGCCTGGGTGCCGAGCAGGCCGGGGTTCAGGAACTCCATGATCGACCACAGGTCGCCCACGCTGTTCTCCACCGGCGTTCCGGTGAGCGCGATGCGGTAGCCGGCCCGCAGGCCTCGGGCCGCCTGTGCCTGCTTGGTCTCCGCGTTCTTGACGTTCTGCGCCTCGTCCAGAACGACCCCGCGCCAGGGCACGCCGGCGACCGCCCCGGCATCGCGCTGCAGCAGGGCGTAGCTGGTCAGCACGAGCGCGTGCCGCGCCACCAACGCGGCGAAGGCCTCCCCGCGCTCCCGGCCGGCACCGTGGTGGATCAGGACCGGCAGGGCCGGCGTGAAGCGTTCCGCCTCCTTGCGCCAGTTCGCCAGGACCGAGGTCGGGCAGACCAGGAGCACGGGGCCCGCGCTGGCGGCCTCGCTCCAGTCGTGCTGCAGTAGCGCGAGGGTCTGCACGGTCTTGCCCAGGCCCATGTCATCGGCCAGGCAGGCCCCTAGGCCCAGGCGGGACAGGCCGTGGAGCCAGGCGTAGCCGCGGGCCTGATAGGGGCGCAGCGTCGCCTGCAGGCCCTCGGGCGGCGGCACGGCCGGGGAGGGTGCGCCGGCGTCCCCTTCCCCGGAACCCCCCCGCGCCGCCAGGTCCCCGAGGACCTCCGCGATCCAGCCCTCGGCGGTCCCGAGCTCGACCGGCAGCCCGCTGGCGGGGCCCGCCTCCATCCCCGCCGCCAGGCGGAGCGCGTCGCGCAGGGTGCCGCGGCGCAGCCCCCTGCCCTGCACCAGCGCCAGCGCCGCCCGGATCTGGTCGGCGTCGACCTGCACCCACTCGCCGCGCACCTGCACCAGCGGGGCCTTCAGGCGCGCCAGGAGCTCCAGCTCCTGCAGCGAGAGCGCCTGCCCGCCCAGGGCCAGCTCCCAGTCGAAGTGCACGACGGCATCCAGGCCGAGGCCCGCCGCGGCCGCCAGCCTGGGCGCCCGGGCGTGGGCGCGTGCCGTCAGGTGTGCCTTCGTGCGGCGGCCCGCCCACCACGGCGGCAGCAGCAGGCCGAAGCCCGCCTGCTCCAGCAGCGGCGCCGTCTCGGTCAGGAAGGCGTGCGCGCCGACGGCATCCAGGGTGTATCCGGCGGGCTGCGCGCCCCGGAGGCTGCCGCTGACCTCCGGGGACAGCGCCGCCGCGCGGCCCAGTGCCGCCAACAGCACCTCGCGGGCGTCGTGGCCCGGGCCCCCGCGACCGGGGCTCCAGACCTGGTCGGCCGTCAGGAGCAGGCTCGGATCGTCGCGGCCCTCCAGGACATAGCGGACGTGCCAGGAGGCGTCGGCGTGCGGAGGCTCGGCGGGGGCCTCCCGGCCGTCCTGGACCGGCGGCTCCTGCAGGCGGAAGCACAGCCGGTAGGGCGCGTCGTGGCGCACGCGGATGGGGGCCGCCCAGTCGCGGGCCTGCACCAGCAGGGCCGCCAGCTCTGCCGGCTCACCGGCCAGCACGCCGTCCGGCGCCCGCAGCGCGTGCAGCCACTGGTCGTGCAGGCTGTCGAAGGCAGGGACGGCCCGGCGGCGGGAGGGAGGCGCGGTGCGCGCCGGCTCCGCGGCGTCTGCCTCCCGGGCCAGGTGGTCGGTGACCCAGGCGACGAACGCCTCGAGGATCGACCGGGCTGGCAGACCCGGGGGGGCCTCCGCCGAGGCCGAGAGCGCACGGCAGGCGCCGGGCATGGCCGCGGCCAGCCGGTCGGCCGCGGCCCGGTCGCGCGGCCCGAGCAGGGGCTCCCAGCAGGCGCGGTGGACGGCGCCGCTGGCCCGCACCGAGGGCAGCAACGCGCACCGGGCGGCGACGCCCGCCACCAGGCGTAGCGCCTGCACCCAGAACCACAGGTCTGCCCCGACCCGCAGGCCGGGACCGAACGCATCCTCCTGCGCGCAGCGCGCCAGCAGCTCGACCGCTGCTCCGGGCGGCAGCCGCACAGCGTCGACCGCCCAGGCCCGGAGGACCACGGGGGGCAGGGCCGCCGCATCGTCGACGCCCGCCGCTGCGGCGGCGCCCGAGGGCAGCGGCCCCGCGCCTCCGTCCGCCGTGGGCAGCCACGCCACCGCCGCGGCGGGGAGCGCGTCCACCGGCAGTTGCGGCACCGCCAGGGCCAGCGCCTGGGCCAAGCCCTCCCCGGAGAGGCCGCAGGGATGGCCCGCCGGGGCTCGCCTCCGCGCGGGCGTGGGCGCCCCTAGTCCGCGCGGCGCGCTCTCGCCCCACACGGCGAGGCGGCCGTCCAGAAAGGCTCCGTGCAAGGCGGCCGGCAAGCAGATCCTCCTTCCTGGCAGACGTGGCCCGGACCGTTCGGGGGCCGCTCCCGCCGGACCTGCGGGCGCAGCCCCGCGCCCGCAGGGTGGAGGACCTCTTCGGCCTGCAGCAGGGGATCATCGGGCAAGGGTGGGCCTGCGCTCCGCGTGGCCAGTGGCTGCCACCAGGGCGCCAGGGGCGCTCGCCGAGTTCGGCCGCCCGGCGGTCGTGGAGGGGATAGGCCCTCCGGGAACAACGGAACGAACCGTCACGGTAATGGGGTTCTGCCGTTTTTCTGACGGGATGTTACTCTAAGGCGACGGCCATGGTGGGCAAGGGAAGCGCGGGGGTGGGGCGACTCCCGCTTGGCGGTGGTTATCGGGGAGGAACCCCCGCCCGCCCCCAGAACCCCAAGCCCCGGCGGGCTGGTGGCACCCGGTTCTGGCTATGTGTTGGGCTTACAGTAAGTGGGGTTTCGCACTTTTAGGGCGGGCGGCGGGGTGGGGGTATGGGGATAGGGAAGCATGCGACCGGGGGCCGAGATCGGGGATTTGCTTGATGTGACGGGCGGAAGGCGCTTCAGAGGGATGGAACTATCCCGCGCGGGCCAGGGTCTCGATCAGGGCG
>DAHWHV010000335.1 GCA_027335545.1 Clostridia bacterium | reverse complement strand
CGGCGGCCGATGAGCTGGCCCGAGCAGGTCCAGTCCATCTTCGTCCTCGTCGCGCTCGACACCGTCGCGGCGATGGCCGGCATCTTCTTCGCCCGCACCTTCGCGGTGCCGCGCAGCGTGATCGTCCTCGCCGGAGCCCTCGACCTGCTGCTGCTCTTCGGCTACCGGCGGCTGGTGCACCGGGCCTGGGCGGCCCACAACGGCCCGCCGCGGCTGCTGCTGGTCGAGCCGCCGGGGGGCGAGGGCCGCACGCAACCGGTGGAGGGGGCCTCCTTCCGCATCGCCGCCTCCGTCGTCGCGGGGTGCGCGGACCCGGACGCGCTGGCCATGATCCGCCACGCGGTGCTCGAGGCGGGCGCCGACGGGTTGCTGCTCAGCCAGGCCCTGCCGGGGGGCACCAAGGAGTCCCTGGCCTTGCTGGCCGTGGAGCGCGGCTGGGAGCTGTTCATCGAGCCGCGGCTGCTGGATTTGATGGTGCTGCAGAGCCGGCCGAGCATGTTCGGCGACCGCTTGGTGATCAACCTCACGGGGGCCGCGGGCAGCGGCTACCAGCGGGCGCTCAAGCGCTTCATCGACGTGAGCCTGAGCCTGCTCTTCCTGGTGGTCACGGCGCCCGTCGTGGCGGCGGCGGCCCTGGCGGTGCTGGTAGAGGACGGCCCGCCCGTCCTCTACCGCCAGGAGCGGGTGGGCCTCGGCGGGCGCCGCTTCGTCGTCGTCAAGATCCGCACCATGGTGCGCGACGCCGAGGCCGCGACCGGGCCCGTCCGGGCCAGCCGCGACGACCCCCGCACGACCCGGGTCGGGCGCTGGCTGCGCGCCCTGCACGTGGACGAGTTGCCCCAGCTCTGCAACGTCCTGCGCGGGGAGATGAGCCTCGTCGGGCCGCGGCCCGAGCGGCCCGAACTCCATGACGAGGTCGTGGCCGGGATGCCCCACTTCGCCCACCGCCTGCGCGTCCTGCCCGGCGTCACGGGCCTGGCCCAGGTCCAGGGGGGCTACGACACGCACCCCCACGAGAAGCTCAAGTTCGACATGCTCTACTCCCTGCGCGCCAGCGCCTCGCTGGATGCGCAGATCCTGCTGCGCACGGTGCGCAACGTCGTGGGGACGCTGACCGAGCGACGCGGGCGGGGCGATGCGGGGCCACGGTCGTGAGGGGCGCGGCGGCCGGCGAACCCCAGGCGGCGGGCCCCGGCCCGTGGGAGGGCGCCGGGGGGCCTCGGGTGCTGCACGTCCTGCAGTCCGGGGACCGCGGCGGGGTACAGCGACACGTGCGGGACCTGGCCTGCGGCCTGCCGGAGTGGACGGCTGGCGTCGCCAGCGGCACCGAGGGGTGGTTGACGCGGCAACTCGGCGAGGCCGGGATCGCCGCGATCCAGCTACCGGAACTGCAGCGCTCGCTCCACCCGGGGCGCAGCGTGGCCGCCGGCCAGGCCCTCGGGCGCGTCGCGGCGGAGTGCGGGGCGACGGTGCTGCACGCGCACGGCGTGATCGCCCTGCTGGCCGCCCTGCAGGCGGCCGCCGGGCGGCCCATCGTCTACACGCCCCACGGCTTTCAGTGGCGCGACCCGGCCCACCCG
>DAHWHV010000313.1 GCA_027335545.1 Clostridia bacterium | reverse complement strand
AGTTGCTGCGGGGACTTCGCCGTCGCCCAGCCCATGCTGGCCAAGCTCAACCCCCTGCTGCAGCAGGACAACATCAACCCGTCAATCTGGTCCCAGGGGCAGCTCGTCACCTACGAGATGCCCGGCGGCCTGTACGGGGTTCCCGCCTACACGGCCTGCCAGCCCCTGATCTACAACCAGGACGTCTTCGACCAGTTGGGGCTGGCCTACCCGGACCCCGCCTGGACCTACCAGGACGCCGCCCGCATCTGGCGGCAACTCGTCTCGGACAAGGGCGGTGTACACCGCTATGCGACGACCTTCCAGTTCTACCCGAACAACTTCGACGGCAGCGCCTTCCTGCTCAAGGGCTTCGGCGGTGAGCTCATGGACGCGACCAAGACCGTCTGCCTGCTGGACCAGCCCGGCAGCCTCGCCGCGGCCAACTGGATCTACCCCCAGATCTGGAACAAGGTCATCATCAACCGCGGCGGCGTCCCGGGGATGAATGGGGCCACGGCCCTGGCGCGCGGGCGCTCCGTGATGTACCAGTCCGCCGGCAACATGCTCTTCGAGGCGGTGCAGGTACTGGGCTCGGGCGTGAAGTGGGACGTGTTGCCCATGCCCGCCTGGCCCGTGCGCCGCGGGACCAATGTGCAGGTGGACTACTACGGCCTCAACGCCCAGTACCCCAACCAGGCGCTGGCCTGGGAGCTCTTCAAGTTCGTGGCGGCCAGCCAGGCGACCAACCGCTTCCTGATCAAGACGACGCTCTCCTTCCCCAACCTGACCTCCATGTGGGACGAGTGGGAGCTGCTGGTCAAGAGCGCCGCGCCGGTGACCGCCAACAAGAGCCTCCAGTACTGGAAGGAGGCGGCCGTGCAGGGCTACGGCTACGGGCACGAGTTCTTCCGCTACTCCGCCAACACGGCGATGAACCTGATGAGCCCGACGCTGCAGAAGATGTGGAACCACCAGATGGATCCCGCGGAGGGCTACCCCCTCATCGCCCAGCAGGTGACGGCCTTCGAGAAGTCCGCGGCCAAGGAGAGCTTCGCCAAGAGCGGGGCGACCAAGGCGTTCCCCGTCACCGGCTCCCAGATCGCCGTCGTCCAGCCGGGCCTGTAGCGGCCCGTGGGGGGCACTGGGGGGGGGCGGGCGCCCCCCCCCAGTGCCCTACGGCGTCCGGGAGCGGAGCGGGGAGGGGAGGGGCATGGACCGCCTGCAGCGCGACCCGTTGCACCGGCAACTCGCGGCCCGCCTGCGCGCGGAGATCCTCTCCGGCGCCCGAGGGGTCGGACAGGCGTTGCCCTCGGAGGCGGAGTTCTGCCGCACCTACGGCATCAGCCGCTCCACGGTCCGTCAGGCCCTGGCGGCCTTGGCCGCGGAGGGGCTGGTGCGCACGGAGGCGGGGCGGGGCAGCTACGTGCAGCGGGCATCCCCGCGGCCGGGCGGCCCGGCGGGGCCCGGGGTGGGGCTCGTCGTGCCGCAGCTCGGTGGCATGCTGCTGGCGCACCTCCTGGACGGCCTGGAGGAGGGGTTGGCCGAGGCGGGGCACGCCTTGACGATCGCCTGCAGCGGTTTTCAGCACGGGGGGGAGGAACGGGCGGTCCAGGGCCTGCGGCGGCGGGGGGTGGTCGGGTTGCTGATCCTGCCCGCCGCGGCCAGCGCCCCGCCGCCGACCTTCTACGCGGGCTTGGTCGCGGCGGGCTTCCCCGTCGTGTGTGTCGATCGCCGCTGCGCCGGGGCCCGGGTGCCCTGGGTGACGGCGGCCAACGCGGAGGGCGGCGCCGCCCTCGCCGGCCACCTGCTGCACTTGGGCCATCGGCGCCTGGCCTACCTGCTGCCGCGCGACTTCCCCTCGACTTCCGTCGAGGACCGGCTGGAGGGGGCGCGCCGCGTCCTGGGCGAGGCCGGTGTCGACCCGGGGGCTTTGCGGCCGCTGCGGCCGTCCGGGCGGATGGGCGACCCCATGGAGCCGGCCGTGCGGGAGGCGGTGGCCGGCTTGGCCGGGGAACCGGCGCGCCTGCGGGCGACCGCCCTCCTGTGCGCCAACGACGACCTGGCCATGCTCGCCCTGGCCGCCTGGCGCGAGTTGGGCCTCTCCGTGCCCGACGACCTGGCCCTGGCCGGGTTCGACGACCTGCCTTACGCCCGCTTCCTGGATCCGCCCCTGACCACGGTGCGGCAGGACGCCCGCGAGATGGGGCGGCGCGCCGTGGGCCTGCTCCTGGACCTCCTGGGCCGCGCGGCGCACGGTCGGGGGGACTGGGTGGAGCGGGGGGAGGCGCTGCCGGTGGCGCTGCGCCCGCGGGAGTCCACGACGGGTCGGGGCGGCCTTGGGGCGGCGGCGGCGACCGGCCCGGCGGCGGCCGCGCGGGGCTGAGCGGTCCGGCCCCGCCTCCCTCTGCCGGCCCTACCCCAGGCGGACGGCCACCGAACTCCCAGGGGCCACGCGCGTCCCCGCCGCCGGCACCTGGGAGGCGACCGCCCCCACGCCGGTGGCATCCATGGCCAATCCGAGTGCGGCCAGGCGGGCGGCTGCTGCGCCCACGGCTAGGTCGCGCAGGGTCGGCACGACCACAAACGACGCCGGCACCAGGGCGCCCGGCTGGGTGTAGCCCTGCACGGTCGTCCACTTCTGCACCTGGGCCCCCGCCGGGGGGTTCTGGCGCAGGATGCGCGGGCCCTTGCCGTGCACGTGCAGGAAGATGCCCAGGGCGCGCGCGCGGGCGGTGGCCGCCTGGGGCGAGAGGTTCTCGACGGCCGGCATGCTCACCATCTGCAGGGTGAGCATGGTCGCCCCCGGGCTCCCCGGCAGCGGGGCCGCGCGGTCCCCCGCGGTGCAGTGCGGCGGTACCCCCAGGAGGTGCAGCGTGTCGGCCATCAGGTACTGGGCGACCGGCGCCGCGACCTCCCCGCCATCGTTGAACGGCGGCCGGGGGTCGTAGAGCTGCACCAGCACCAGGGCCTGGGGCTGGGAGGCCGGCACCATCTCCACGAACGAGGCGATGAACTGGTTGGTGACCCCGTGCGGGCCGTAGATGTTGGAGGTGCCGGTCTTGCCCGCGACGTCGTAGCAGGGGATCAGGCCGCGCTGGCCCGTGCCGTAACGGGCCACATCCACCATCATCCGGCGGACCTCGGCGGCGATCTGGGCGGGGATGACGCGGCGCACCACGACGGGGTGGATGCGCCGCACCACCTGCCCGTGGCCCCCGAGCAGCGCGCTGCCGATGTGGGGTTGGATCAGTAGGCCGCCGTCGGCGATGACGTTGAGCATGGTGATCAGGGACAGGGGGGTCACCGTCAGCGACTCGCCGAAGGACTCCGAGGCCAGGGACAGGGCGTTGGCCTGCGCCAGGGGGGCGATGATGTCGGGTTGCTGGTCGGGCATGTCCCCCCCGGGCAGGCCGAAGAGCCCGAAGGCATGGAGGTACTGGTAGAAGCGCGGCACCCCGATCCGCAGCCCCACCTGCCCGAAGACGACGTTGGCGGACTCCTCGAAGGCCTGGACGAAGTTGGTGTGGCGGTTCAGCGGCATCCAGTTGTGCAGCGGCACGCCGTCGACCAGCAGGACCCCCGGGTCGTAGAAGGGGGTGGTGGGGGCGACGACGCCCGTCTCCAGCCCCACGGCGGCCGTGAACGGCTTGAAGACGGAGCCGGGGGGCATGTCGTAGGAGGCGACGGTGTTGCTCCAGACCGAGGGGGGCACGTCGCCCGGGGCGTTGGGGTCATAGGTGGGCCAGGCCCCCGCCGCCAGGATGGAGCCCGTGGCGGGGCGCAGGATGATGGCATAGGCGCGCTGGGCGCCCGTGGTGGCGACGGCGGCCTCCAATTGGCTCTCCAGGGCGGCCTGCAGGCCTGGGAGCACCGTCAGGCGCAGGTTCAGCCCGGGCCGGGCCGGCACCGTGGTCACGTGCGTGATGGGAATGCGCTGGCCCAGGGGGTCCAGTTGCTCGATCCGATAGCCGTTGTGGCCGGCCAGGGCTTGCTGGTAGGACTGCTCCACCCCCGCGACGCCCCCGGCCCCGTTGGTGAAGCCCAGGATCGACCCCATGAAGAAGCCTGCGGGGTAGCGGCGCACGGTGGAGGCGTGCGTATACACCCCCGGCAGGTGCAGGCGCCTGATCGCCTGGGCCTCGCCCGCCGTGGCGTTGCGCCGCAGCACGACGTACTGGCCGCGGGCGCCGAGGGCGCGCCGCAACTGCGCCGCGGGGCTGCCCAGCACCCCGGCCAGGCTGGCAGCCTCCGCCCGCGGGTGGGCGACCAGCAGGGGGTCCGCCGTGACGGTGGCGGCGGGGACGGACACCGCCAGGACCTCGCCGTTGCGGGCCAGGATCTCCCCGCGCGGGGCCGGCACAACCACGGTGCGGGTGCGTTCCAGACGCCCGGCGGCCGCCAGCGTGGGCCCGGACACCAACTGGACCCAGCTGAGGTGAGCCCCCAGCGCGAGCAGGGCCCCCGCGGCCCAAACGCGCGCCACCTTGGCCCGCCGTGCCACCGCGTGCAGGGGGACGCTCTCCGGGCGGGGGCGGGGGCGGGACCGGCCCGCCGGCCCGCCGGCCCGGGGCCCCCGGGGGCGCAAGCGCTTCCACCTCACCTGGGCATCACGGCTCCCCCATCGCCAATCGGTCCCGCGCGCGAAGCCGGTGGGCGAGGTCGGCGAGCCGCGGCGCGG
>DAHWHV010000311.1 GCA_027335545.1 Clostridia bacterium | reverse complement strand
TTGCCTGCGGTGGCGGGAGTGGTAGCGGTCGCCGAACAGGGCCTCGAGGCCCGAGCGCGCGGCGTCGTCGGCGGAGGGCGGGGCGGGGAGGCCGCGCCGCAGCAGGTCGGCCAGGGCCGTGACGGAGGAGGGTGCGGCCGGAGAGGAGGGCGCCGGCAAGGGGCAGGCCTCCTTGTCGTCTCTCGTCGCTTCTTGGCGAGGTAGGGTTCTCCGTAGGGGGGAGGGGGCCTGCGCGCGGCCGCCGGAAGGGCCGCGAAGGCGTCGACCAGCCCCGACTCGGCGCGCAGGAAGCGGAGGACGCGCGAGGCCTCGCCAGCGTTGAGGTCGCCCATCAGGACGGCGGGTACAGCCGGGTGCCCGCGCTGCCCCGCGAGCCGGCGGCCGATGAGGCGAATGCCCTGTTCGCGCGCCTCCGGGCTGCGGTGGTCGAGGTGGGTGTTGTAGACCAGGAGCGGCTGCGGCCCACGCCGTGGCCGGCCGGTCCCTGGCCGCCGGCGGCCCCGCCCGGCGGCGGCCGGCGCAGCCCCTACCCCTCCGTCGCCAAGGCTAGGGTCTGGCGCGCCGCGCGGGCGAGGTGGTCCCACTCCCGCCGGTGGGCGTACCAGGTGAGGTGGTCGAGCCCGATGCGCAACTGGTAGCAGCGGAGACGCCGCTCCAGGTCGGCGGGCACCGGGCCGCGCGCCCGCCAGTGTCGGTCGAGTTCCGTCCGAATGTCGATGCCGGGCCAGGGATGCCATGGCCACCAGAACAGGAGCCAGGCCGCGTCGTACAGGGCGTCCCCGTACATGCTGTTGCCCCAGTCCAGGACGCCGCGCACTCGAGGGCCCTCCACCAGCACGTTGCAGTGCAGCAGGTCGCCGTGGATAACCTGCCGGAGATCCGGCAGGTCAGCGGACAGCTCCCGCAGTCGCGCCAAGCCCGTCTGTAGCGGTCCGCCGCCGGTGGGCGAGGCGTCCAAGGCGGCCTCCCACCCCGCGAGCCGGTCCCCGGCGAAGGCCAGCACCGCGTCGCGCCAGGTGGGGTGCGACCCCGCCCCGTCCGCCCCCCACCCCCCGTAACCCGGGCTGGTCGACACGTCGATCGAGGCCGTGGCGCCCAGGAGGCGGAGGACGTCGGGCAGGGCGGCGCGCATGCCGGCCTCGTCGAGTTGATCCAGGTAGGCGCCATGCACGCGCTCGGCGATCGCGAAGTGACCCTCGGGTGCTTCCCCCACCTCCACCACCCGGGGGATGGGAAGGGCGAGTGAGGCGAAGGCGCCCATCCGCCGGTCCTTTTCGAGGTCGTCCCGGTGCGCGCCGAACTTGGCCACCATCTCGCGGCCGTCCAGGGTGAAGGCGTACACCCGCGACCAGGCGCCCGCGCCCAGGGGGGTGAGCGGCCCGGCGCGGCCGCCGTAGCGGTCCCGGATGAAGCGGTCGGCGGCCGTGGCGGAGAGCATGGCGGAATCTCCTCTCCGCGGCGGGCCCGTGGCTCCCCGCCGGTGATTGCCTGCTGACCCGGGGCCCGCACCGTCGCGCGGCGACCGCGCGGGCCAAGGCCGCCGGGACGCCCCGCTGGTTTGGCCAGACGGCGCGGGGTGGCCGTGACGACCGCGAGGCGGCACGCATCGCCGCGCCGGCGGTCACCCGCTCCAGTACCCGCCCGAGGACATCCCCTGGGGCGGCGTGCCGTCGCCCAGGGCGGAACCGTCGGCGAGTTCGAACAGGACCGCCATGGGGGCCGGTCCGAGGTCGTGCATGCGGATGTTGTGTTCGCTCCCACCCCAGCGCGGGCCGAGGGCCACGGCTTCCAAGGCGGTGAAGCGCCGGGCCGCCGGGTCCCAGGTGGCTTGGCCCAGCAGGCGGATGACCTCAGGGTCCGAGAAGGCGAGCGCCCGGCTCGCCACACCGTTGTTTCAGACGCAGCCCAGGGGGTTGCCGTTCATGGCCCAGAGGAACAGCGGCTTCTCAGCACGCCTGGCCTGCTCCAGCCCGCTCCAGAGCCGGGTCTGCCACGGCACTTCCAGCCAGCGTTCCTCCCCGGGCCGCGGGCGGATGCGGGCCACGAGATCCGGCAGGGTCGACGCGTCGAGCGTCGGTAGCGCGGGGGCGGCCATGGGCGGCACCTCCGGTGCACGGGTTCCCCCAGGGGTGGTGACGTCCCCGGGGACGCAACATTCCCCGGGGACGCAACATTCCCCGGGGACGCAACATTCCCCGGGGACGCAACATGGAGAGGGTTCCCCACGGG
>DAHWHV010000282.1 GCA_027335545.1 Clostridia bacterium | reverse complement strand
CCGGCAACGCGCCCAGGGCCGCGCCGGGATCGGCGGCCAGGCCCCCAAGGGCCAGCGCGCCCCGCTGGTAGCGGTGCCCGGTGACGTGGGCGCACAGGCGCAGCAGGTCCTCCTTGAGGATGAAGAGTTCGGCGGCGGCGGCCGGCAGGCCCGTGGCCGCCGCCAGCGCCGCGAGGTCGCCGATGTGGCTGTACAGTCGCTCCAACTCGGCCAGGAGGCCGCGCAGCGCCGTGGCCCGCCGCGGTACGCGCAGGCCCATGGCCTCCTCCCAGGCCAGGCAGTAGCAGAGTCCATGGGCGAAGGGCGAGGTGCCCGTGACCCGCTCGGCGATGGCCAGGCCTGCCTCCGGGCCGGCGGCGCTCAGGGCCGCCTCCAGGTGCCGCGGCTTGTAGCCGAAGCGCAGGTCCAGCCCCAACACCTCGTCGCCCATCACCTGCAGGCGCCAGCCCGCACACTCCGCCACGTCGGCGCGCACCGGGCCCAGGGGGAAGGTCATCAGGCCGCGCCCGGTGACCGTGCCTCGGGCCGGGGGGGAGCCCCAGGCCAGGCCGGCGGCCGCCAGCCGTTCCTCGTCGCCCAGCGCCGCGCGGACGCCCGCCCCGGAGGGCCGCGTCGGCGCCTCGGTCAGCGGGGCCGCCACGGCCGCGGTGGGGCTGGCCGTGTCGCACCAGGCCACCACGCGCGGCTCCTCCCCGTACGGGCCGGGCACGGTGCTCAGGTAGAGGTAGCGGGCGTGCGGGGGGGCGAGGGCCTGGCGGACCCGCGCGCCGAAGTCCGGGCCGGCGGTACGCACGGCGGTCCCCACCCTCACCGGATCGCCCCCCGGCCGCCCAGCAGCGCGGCGGCGTGGAGCCAGGTGGTGTGCAGGGCCGACGGGACGGCCAGCCCCGCCGCCAGGACGCCCGCCACCCCCACGGCCAGTGGCCAGGTGGCCCCCCCGTCCTCGACCGGGCCCGGCAGGTCCGGGGGGGCCTCTCCCAGCAGGAAATCCGGCAGCCGCCGTCCGAAACCCAACAGGGCCACGACCAGCAGGCCCAGGGCCACGGCGGCCCAGAGCGCGTGGCCGGAGCGCACCCCCCCATAGAGGACGAGCCATTCGCTGAAGAAGAGGCCGAAGGGCGGCAGGCCGACGATCGCCGCGGCCGCGAGCGTCAGGGCGGAGCCCGTCAGGGGCATGGCGCGCAGCAGGCCGCGCACGCGCCGGCCGCCGGTGGCGGCGAAGCGGAGGCGCACGTTCCCCGAGCCGAAGAAGAGGGTGGTCTTGCCGAAGCCGTGGGTCCACATATGCAGGAGCGCGCCGAGCAGGGCGACGCCGCCGAACCCGGCCCCCAGGGCGATGATCCCCATGTGCTCGATGCTGGAGGACGCGAAGAGGCGCTTGAGGTCGCGCTGGCCGACGATGGCCGCGGCCGCCACGGCCAGCGAGGCCAGTCCGAGGCCGATCAGCAGGTCGTGCGGCAGGGCCGGCCCCAGCTCGACCGAGGCCAGGGCCGTGAGGCGCAGGATGGCGTAGAGGCCCGCGACGAGCTTCACCCCCGATAGCAGGGCGGAGACGGGGGCGGGCGCCTCGCTGTGGGCGTCCGGCAGCCAGGTGTGGCAGGGGACCAGGCCGGCCTTGCTGCCGTAGCCGACCACGGCTAGCAGCAGACCGGCCTGCAGCGCGACGACCGCCGCCACGGGTAGGGACGCCGGGTGTGGCGGGGGCGCCAGGCCCCAGCCGCCCAGGGGGATGCTGGCGCCGACCAGGGTCAGGACCGTGCCGATGAGGGCCAGCAGGCCGCCGGCCCCCGTGACCACGATGTACTTCCAGGCGGCCTCCAGGGCACCGGGCCCACCCGGGAAGGCGACCAGCAGCACGGTGGAGAGGGTCGTGCCCTCCACGGCGGCCCAGAGCAGCAGGTAGTCGCTCGCCGCGGAGACGGCCAGCAGGCAGAGGACGAAGGCCTCGTAGAGGGTGAGGTAGCGGCGCAGCGCCGCGCCGTCCAACTCCCCCTGGGCCCACTCCGCGCCGATGTAGTGGGCGGAGACGTGCAGGCCCAACCCCCCCAGGACCAGGACCAGCAGCATGTACCAGAGGGAGAGGGCGTCCCAGAGGTGCGGCGGGCGCAGCAGGAGCCAGGCCGCCACGGCCCAGAGGGCCAGCGCCGAGGCGCGCGCCAGGCGCAGGGCCAACCGGGGCTCCGGGGCCGTGCCGCCCAGGCCCGCGATGGCCAGCGCCGGTACCAGCAGCGGGAAGTAGGCCCAGAGGGTGTTCATCCGCGCAACCTCCGCAGGAGGCGGCTGTCCGCGGCGCCGTGCACCGCTACGACGGAGCGGGTGACGGCCCCCAGGACGGCGGCCAGGAGCACCACCTCGGTCAGGGCCAGCGCCTCGCCCAGGGCCGGCAGCCCCGAGGCCAGGACGAGCACGGCGCCCATCAGCCCGCCCTCGGCCAGCAGCAGCCCGCCCGACTGGCTCCAGAGCTCCCGCCGCATCGCCGTGGTGCCGAAGCCCACGAACATGGCCGCCAAAGACAGCCCCAGGGGCACCCCCAGCGGTGCGTCCAGGTCGAGCCCGAGTCGCAGGCACAGCAGGGTCAGGGCCCCTGCCGCAGCCAGCAGGGCGGCGGCCGACCAGGCGGCCCGCTGGCCGTAGACCTCGCCGTCGTGGCGCACGGCGCGCCGCAGGAGGCGGGGGGCCCAGACCCCCTTGATCAGGAGCATGGCCAGGGCGTCGGGGTAGAGGACGGGCCAGGCCCCCGTCGCCGTGCCCACGACCACGGCGAGCACGGCCTGGGGGAGCGCCGCCCAGGCGTAGAGGCCGGCCGTGGCCTCCGGGGTGCGCGCCAGCAGCAGGGCGACCGCCAGGGCGAGCAGGGCGGCCGCGCACAGGGTCCTGGGGTCGTACGCCACCGGGGGGCCCCCTTTCCGCGGGTCGGATCCGGGCGGCGGGCCCGCCGCCGGACCTCAGGGCAGCGTGGCGGCGACGCCCGCCAGGAGTGCCACGAGGGCGGCGGCCGTGAGGAACTCCGGGATGCGCAGCAGGCGCAGCTTGGCGAAGGAGGCCTCGAAGGCGACCAGGACGGCGCCGAGGGCCAGCAGCTTGGCGCTGCTGGCCAGGACGGCCACGGCCAGCGCGGCCGGGGCCGGGTTCGCCGCCAGGCCGGCGGGGGTCCCCAGGACGTTGACGCCGATCAGGGCCACGACCATGAACTTCATCCACCCCCCCCACTCGTAGAGGGCGAGATCCGGGCCGGCCGCCTCGAAGGTGCGGGCCGGGTCGATGAGCGACAGCTCCTGGGTGGAGGAGGGGTTGTCGACGGGGATGCGGCCGGTCTCGGCGATCAGGAACAGGAACCAGGCCAGCAGGAGCAGGAGGTGGGCGGGGGAGAGGCGCCACGCCGGCCGCGCCAGGGCGGCGTTGACGACGAACGGGATCGTGGCGTGGCCGACGGCCGCCGCGGCGAAGATGGCCAGCAGGACCAGCGGCTCCGTGAAGACCCCGACCAGGCGGATGCGGCTGGCGCCCAGCACGGCGTAGGGGCTGCCCGCATCCAGGGCGGCCAGCAGCAGAAAGAACCCCCCCGCGCCGAGGACGAAGCCGCCGCCCAGCATGTCGCCCATGAAGGCCAGGGGCAGGGGGAAGGCCGTGAGCACGGGGATCAGCAGGGTGACGATCAGGGGGGCACAGAAGTAGACGACGGGGGCGAGGGAGGAGATCCAGGTCGTCCGTTCGCTGCGCAGGCGTTCCTTGCCGAACCACTTGCGCAGGTCGCGGTAGGGCTGGCGCGCCGGGGGGCCCACCCGGAAGAAGAGCCGGGCGCGCAGGCGCTCCAACAGACCGCGGTACAGCGGGGAGAACGCCAGAACGTACAGGACGGCCAGGGCCTGGGCCAGGGTGGCGGCCATGCTCGACCCCCCTCCACCGCCCCGGCCCCCTGGATGCCCGGGGTGGGGGGATTCAGCCGAGGCGGCACAGCGAGCGGGAAAGAAAAAACCCCTGGCGGGCACCGGCCCGTCAGGGGTCATCAGCCGTATGGCGGTTCGGGGCCGAAGCCCCGGGCGAACCCCATCGCCCCAAGCGCGTTTACGGTTGTGGTCTCACCCCGCGAAAGGGTCCTGCGGGGCACCCAGAGGAGGCCTACCCTCAACCCGGACCAATCATGGCACCGCTGGTGGCCACCGTCAAGGGTCCATCGATCGTCGCCCGGGAGGTGGCCCGGGAGGTGGCGCGCTGTGACCGATGAGGGCGGGGGGGGGAGTGTTTGGTTTCGCCGTGCACACAGCCGGATCGGCCCGGAACGGGTCATTGGGATGAGTGGGTGGCCGGGCAGGATGAGGCGAGCCGGGCGCAACAGGGTTGGTGCCAGGGCCCCCGGGTGCGCCGGGCAGCCGGCCCAAGGGCGTCCAACAGGGGCACGCCTGAACCTCCCCACGGCTAAAGCGGCTAGAGCCGGGGGGTTCTGGGACGGCCTTGGCCGGCCGCCCTACCTCGGGGAAGAATGGGACGAGCGTCGCCTCCTTCCCCCCGACCGCGGCCAGCGTCGACGGGCCGAGGTCGAGGCCGACCGTTCCGGGCGCGCCCGACGCACGGCGGTTGCAGCGCTCAGCCTCCCTCGCCGCGGCCGGCCCGGGGGGGGGCGGGGCGGGCGGGTGGGCCGCGCTACGCGCGCCGGGTGGCGGTAGAAGACGACCTCCACGTCGTCGACGGTGATCAGCCCCTCCTCGACCAGTCGGTCTAGGACGGGGAGGAAGGCGTCCACCTTCTCCGGGGTGTCTACGAGTTCCAGGACCAGGGGCAGGTCCTGCTGCAGGCCGAAGGGGTGGAGGGCGTGCAGGGCGCTATGGCAGCCGTACCCCAGGATGCCCCGCAGCACCGTGGCCCCGGCCAAGCCGGCCTCCTTGGCTCGGCGGACCAGGACCTGGGACAGGGGGTGGCCGTTGCTCTGGTCCGCTTCCCCGACGTAGACCCGGATGCGTTTTGCCGCCAGATGCTCGCCCACCGCTCCCACCTCACGCTGGCTTGCGGCCAACGGCCCCGGAGGCGCCAGCGGCTCGGGCCGGCAGGGCCGCTGGCGCGCGGCGTCGGTCGGGTGCCGACCGGGGTCCGGCAGGCTACACAGAGGCTGTGGGTCGCGTCCCAAATGCCACCACACCGAGTGTACTCGCTAGGAGGACCGCCGGCAAGGTGGCTGCGCAAGGGGGGCCCGCCAAGGCCCGCCCGTATCCCGCGCCGTGCCCTTCAGGACTCGACCGCAGTCCGTTGCCCGTTCCCTGGCCCGCCTTGCGACGGTGCTGCCAAGGCCCGCCTTGGCGCCGCCTTCGGGATGCTGGGCCCAGGCCTCCTCCTCGCCCGCTCCCCCTTGTCGTGAAGCGGTCGCCCGCGGCGTTTCGCGGCGGCCTTCTGGGGGGCCTTGGCCAGGGCCGGGCGGACGGGGGTGGTCCGCCGTCCGCCACTGGGGTGTAGCCCGCGCGCGTGGCGAGCCCGTGGTCCAGGCCCGTGCGCCGCCCCCCCCCCCCCGGAGACGACCGGCCTTGGCTGGGTGGCGAGGCCACGGGGCATGCTGCCTTGCGCGGACGCGTCGGTTTATGCCTATACTCTGTCTCGGGGAGGCGACGCGCATGGCGGAAGCGACGATCACGCCCATGGCCAACGGCCCCTACCTGGTCCAGGGACCCGTGAAGCTGACGGACGCC
>DAHWHV010000269.1 GCA_027335545.1 Clostridia bacterium | reverse complement strand
TCTGACCGAAACTGCGGCGCAAGCCCCCGCCTTTAGGCGTGGGGTGAGCCGTTCCCGTCCGGGCGCTTTAGGAGTTCGTCGCCCGGCAGCGCCAGGTCCCGCAGCACCGGTGGGACCCAAGCCTCCGGGAGGCGGTGGAGGGGTAGGCGGCCGCCTACCCCTCCACCGCCTCCTTCAGCGTCCACGCCTGCAGCCGGGCCAGTTCGATCAGGTCGGTGGGGTTGAAGCCCGGGGCGAAGATCGACCAGCCCCAGACCCCCTCCCCGCGGATGTAGTCCTCCGCCGCCAGGCGCGGCCGCGCCAGCGGGATGCGCCCGCCCGCGCCCGGCCGGGGGTGTTCGGTCTCCAGGTGGGCCAGGGCGAAGGCGGCGGCCAGGCTCGGCGGATCGGCCGTGCCGCCGGCCAGGGGCAGGGCGTCCGGGAGGCGGCCGGTGCGGTGCACCGCCTCCACGCAGGCCGCCGCCGCCAGCCGCACCTCCTCCAGCGGCGCCGCGTCGGGCAGGTCGGCCTGCGCCCGGCTGGAGGGCCCGTCGGGGCTGGTCTCCAGCGGCACGCCGTCCGCGGGCACTGGGCCCGCAAGGGCCCGAGCCAGCAGGTAGGCCGCCTCGGCGGCGCTCAGGGTCACATCGCCGTGCCGCTGGTGGGTGAGCCCGTCGGCTAGGGCCTCGGCCACGCGGCGCAACTCCTCCGGGGCGAAGCGGCGGCCGCGGGCCCGGTCGGGGTAGGCGGCCACGATCTCCGCGGCGCCGCAGATGCGCACGTCGGGCCGGCGCGCGGCGGCGTCGACGAAGGCCTCCAGCGAGGCGAAGCGCCGCTCGCGCTCCTCGGGGGGGACGGGCTCGGGGACGCGGTAGGCCGCCGCGCCGTCCACCGCCGGGGTGATCGCGTTGACGCCGGCGCCGAAGTTGAGGCCGTCCCACCACTGGTCCGTGTACAGCTCGTTGGGGTGCCACCAGCATTGGGCCATCCCGCCCCCGCGGGCGGCCAGAGCGGTCGCGATGCGCCCCAGATCGGCCGCGGCCTCGGGGGCGCCCTCCCCCGGCGGCCGGTGACCGCGGCGCCGCACGCAGAAGTGGCGCAGGCGCAAGACGTTCAGCACCCCGCCGTAGAAGAAGGGCTGCTCGGCGCAGCCGACGTGCCCCGCCTCGTCCAGGTACAGCGGGATGCCCCAACGGCGCAGGACCGGGTAGGCCTGCGGCGCCCAGGAGGCGCCGGCCTGGCCGTAGCAGAGCACGGGCCGGCCCGGGAACGCGGCGCGCAGCGCCTGCAGGCCCGGGCCCTCGGTGCGGTCGAAGCGCTCCTGCCCGTCCTCCCAGCCGGCGCCCGTGCAGTACTCGGCGACGGTCGGGTGGAGGCTGTGCCAGTCCGTGTGGAAGCCGAGGTCCTGCCCGCCGATCGCCCGCAGCGCCTCCCGCGCCGCCGCCGCGTCGCGGCCCGGGGAGTCGCCCGCGGCCGCCCGCCGCAGCATGCGCGCCTCCTCGCCGACCAGCTTCCAGGTGGCGCGCAGGCCGCGGCGGGCGAAGACCCCCGCCAGCCGGGCCAGGCAGACCGGCTCATAGGGCGAGGTGTAGTCCTCGGCGTCGAACCAGAAGGCGAGGCGGACCTGGGCCATGGGGGCGCACCTCCCTGGGTTGGACGGGGGCTCGCCGGGGCCGACGGCGGCGCACCGCCGCCGTCGGCCGTAGGGGACCGGGACGGCGAGCGCGGCGGCGGCCGCCGGG
>DAHWHV010000267.1 GCA_027335545.1 Clostridia bacterium | reverse complement strand
GCCTGAGAGGGGCGCGGGGTAGGTGGTGCCGCCGGGCCCTGCCCGGCGACACCCCCTACCCCGCCCCGACCGCCCCGGCCGGCAGGGTGGGGAGCGCCGCCTGCAGGGGCGGCAGCAGGACGGCGGTTCGGGTCGCGGCGTCCCAGCCGACTCCCCAACCCAGGGCCTCACCCAGGAAGCGCAGGGGCACCAGCGTGATCCCCGGGGGCAACAGCAGGGGAGGGGCCTGGAGGGTGGTGGGGTTGCCGTTGAGGGTGGCGGTCGCGGAGCCCAGCGTGAGTCCGGCCACGGGAGCCCCCCCCGGTCCGGTCACGCGGATGCCGCCGGTCGCCGGGTGCCAGCGCACCGTCGCCCCCAGTGTCTCGGCGATGGCCCGCAGGGGCAGCAGGGTCCGGCCGGAGACGATCTGCGCCGGCGTGGGCAGCACCACGGTCGCGCCCGCGTCATCCACGCTGAGGCGGCCGATCGGCACGGCCAGTTCCGGCGCCGATAGGCCGGCGGGGGAAAAGGCGGCGGGCGGCAACGGGGTCAGGGGGGACCAGGCCGTGCCGCTGCTGGCGGAGAAGCCCGAGGCGGTGCCGCCGCCGGCGCTGGTCTGGAAGGCCTCGCTGTAGTAAAGCGTGTCCCCGGCCCAGGCCCCTGGGTGGTCTTCGCTCAGTCGCACGCTCAGCCGGTAGCGCCCGGGGGTCAGGGTCAGGATGGTCGGGGGGAGCCAGCCGCTGCCGGGCGTGGCCGTGGCCAAGTCGACGCCGGTCCCGGAGCCGGTGCCATTGATGGAAGCGCCGCTCCCGCCCAGGGGCGTCAGCGTGGCGCTGGCCGGCCCGGCCCCCACGTTGAGCAGGGCGAAGCGCAGGGTGGGTTGCGCCAGCGGGGCCGGCAGCGCGGCGGGGGTGGCCACAGAGAGCGTGCCGCTCCAGTGGGCGTCGTAGCCCCGGCCCACCCCCAACGGCCAGAAGCCCCCGAAGACGCGGCCCAGGCGCGTGGCGCCGCTGCGGCGGTCCAGGCTCCGCGGGGAGGCGACCGTCGCGACCGTGCTCGGCCCCTGGAACCCCGAGTACGACCGGAAGACGTGCAGCTGCAGACCACTGCCCGCCGGTGGCGGCGCCACCTGCACGCGCGCGCTGCCTTCCAGGCCTGCCGCGTCGCTGGCGGTCAGCGTGACCGTCCCGGGGGCCTCCGCGCGGGCGACCACCGAGGCGACGCCGTGGTGGAGCACGACCTCGGCGGCCGTGGGCCCGAGGCCCGTGGGGTGGGCGCTGGGGAAGTCCGCGGAGCCGTCGCTCCCGAGGAACACGGGTCCCGTGGCGCCGCTTACCGGTTGGCCGGAGGCCGCGACGGCCTGCACCTGGATCGTAAACGGAGATCCGGCCGCCACGCCAGTCGGAGCGGTGATGCGGTAGGCGGCCACGCCCCCCGCACTGATCGCCACGGTCAGCGGCACCACCCCGCTGGCGGGCCCGGCGCGCAGGGGCAGGACGCCGGCGGGGGGGCCGAGCAGGCCCGCGCCGGGCAGGATCTCCAGGGACACCTGGCCCGGCACCGGGGCGCTACCCGCGGCCGGCCAGACATCGATGGTCGCGGCGGAGGCCGCCCCGCCGCCCGGCCACGCCAGGGAGCCGGCCCCGACGGAGACGGAGGCCGCGGGTGCCCCGTTGACCAACACGTCCGCCGCCGGCAGGGTGGTCGGCACGGTAAAGGCCGCGGCGCCGCCGGGGGTGGCGGTGGGCAGGGTCAGGAGCAGGGGCGCCGGCTGGGCCCCGGCGGCATCGGTGAAGCCCACGCGCAGCGTGCCAGCGCCTGGGGCGCCGCTGGGCAACCAAGAGGTTTCCGCCCCGGCCACGGCCCCGGCCCCGGGGTCGACGGTCAGCGGGAGGGCGTCGCTGGCCAGGGCGGAGACGGACGGGTTGACGACCTCGACGTCGGCGATGCCCGGCCAGACGTTGTGACGCGGCACCCGCACGCGCACGGTGGTCCCGGTCCAGCTCAGGATGTGGGCCGGCTGGGCCGGAGCGGTCACGTCCTGGCCGAGAAAGAGGACCTGGGCACCGGGGCCCTGGGGGCCGAAGCCCGACCCGAACAGGGTCAGCGCGGCCCCTGGCGCCGCCCCGAGGGGGGCCAGGCGGGTGAGCACCGGGGTTCCGCCCGTGGCCAGGGCGACCCCCGGCAGGGCCGCCAGGGTGGCGGCCACCAGGAGCGCGGCCGCGGATCGGGGCAGGCTGTGGGGCAAACCGATCGCCTCCCGGCGGGCGCTGCGGACGGCGTGACGTACTCCCTCCAAATCGCCGGCCGGCGGCGGAATTCCTGCACCGGC
>DAHWHV010000261.1 GCA_027335545.1 Clostridia bacterium | reverse complement strand
CTTCTGTTTCTTGCTGGTGGCCGCCGTCGAACGCGCGCTGGCCGCGCAAGGCCTGCCGCTGAGAAGGCCACTCCGGGTGGTGGCGGCTCGGGCCGGGGCGGACCTCGAGATAGGGGACGGCCGGCGGCACTACGAGGCGCTCACCGACAGCCACCTGCGCGAGCGCGGGGACGCGCCGGAGGGGGGCGGTCGCCCCGCGCGCCGCGGCGCGCCGGGCGGTGGGGGAAAGGCGTTGGGGCCAGGGAGCGCGCCCGCGCCGGCGCAGCCGGCGGTCGCGCCCCCGCCAGATACCGCGTTGGCGCAGGCGGCGCGCCTGGCCGACGATCTCGGTGGGGTGGACGCCGCGCGCGGCCTGCTGCAGGCGCTCGCCGTACCGTGCACCATGGCCGCCCTGCCCGTGGCCGGCTGGTCTCCCGCCACGGTACGGGCCGCCCTGGCGCGCCTCGTCCAGGGGGGATGGGCCGAAGGCGCCGGGTCGCTCTGGCGCCTCACGCCGCAGGGGGAGGCGCTGCGCCGGGTGTTCACGGGGCACCTGCGCGAGGTCGAACTCGCGCTGCGGGCCGCGGCCCGGGCGGTGATCCCTGGAGCGGGGCGGGTGCGCGTGCCCGGCGGCGTGGGCGGGCAGGCGGGGCGGAGCGCCGCCCGCGCCATCGCCGCCCCGCGGCCGGGCGAACGCTGGGGAGAGGTCGCGGGGCCCGAGACGGTGCTGGCGGCGGCGCGCCGGACGGGCACGGCGCGGGCGCACACCCCGGGGGGCCGGGTGGGCGGGGCGCTGCGTGTGCTGCGGGAGGACCTCCGGGTCCGGACCCGGGTGCGGCCGCGGCGCGTCGACCTCTGCCTGTTGCTCGACGCCTCCGCCAGCATGGAGGGCGGCCGGATGCGGGCGGCGCGCACGCTGGCGCGGCACCTGGTGCTCACCGGTCGCGGCCGCGTAGCCGTCATGACCTTCCAGGAACGGGACTGCGCCCTGGCCGTGCCGCTGACGCGGAACTACGCCGCCGCGGAACGCGGGTTGCGGCGCATCGCCCCCTCCGGCCTGACCCCGCTGGCGGCCGGCCTGCGGGCGGCGCGCCGCTACCTCGGAGATGCGCGCGCCAAGAACCCCCTCCTCCTGCTCGTGACCGACGGCATTCCCACCGCGGCCCTGGGCGAGGGGAGCCCGCTGGACGAAGCGCTGACGGAAGCCGAACGGCTGCGCGACGCCCGCGTCGCACTCTGCTGCATCGGGCTGGAGCCCAACCTGCGCTATCTTTCGGAGTTGGTCCGCCGGGCGGCCGGCCGGCTGCACGTCTTGACGGAACTGCGCCCGGAGGCGTTGGCGCGGCTGGCGCGCGAGGAGCGGGCGCGCCTGGAGGCCGGCGGCGGCCGGTCCGTGCGGAGGGCCCGGCCCACCGAGCGCGCCCCCGCCCCGCCCGTCCCCATGGCGCGCGACGACGTCGCGCCCACCCCCGACCTCTGACGGGGGGGCTGCCGCCCCGTGAGCCGGTCCCGTTCGCCAGCCGTGGGTGACACGTTCCGCGGTCGGGCCCTCGTTATACTCGCGCCGCCCCGCCCATAGCGATGAGGGACGGGGCGGGGGCGGCCTCCGTTTCTCCGGGGGACGCGGCCCCGACCACGGGAGGCGGCGCATGCGCGTCTACGCCGACCTGCTGTTCCTGCTGAACGCGGCTGCCGACCTCACCCTCCTCGTGGTGGCCGGCCGGCTCTGCGGTGCGCCCCTGCGCCTTTGGCGCCTCATGGCCGGTGCGGCCTTTGGCGGGGTGTACGGGGTGGCGGCGCTGCTGCTGCCGTGGCCAGCCGCCTTCAGCCCGCTGGGGGCGGCGGCCGCCGCGGCGCTGATGATCCTGCTCGCCTACGCGCCGGTGCCCCTGCGCCTCGCCCTGCGGCTGCTGGCCTTCTTTTACGGGGCCGCGGCGTTGCTGGCGGGACTGACCCTGCTGCTCGCGCTCGGCGCCGTGCCGGCGCCCGGCTCGGCGATCCCCTGGTGGGCTTTCACCCTGGCCCTTGGGGGCTGCCTCCTGGCTGGGGCGTTGGCCTGGGACCGCTGGCGCCCGGAGCGAGGTGCCCGCTGGCTCTGTGATCTGGAGGTGACCCTGGGAGGCAGGCGCGCCACGTGCCGGGCGCTGGTGGATACGGGCAACGTGCTGCGCGAGCCCTGGGGCGAGGGCCCGGCCGTGTTGGTCGACGCGCCGGTGCTCCGCGGGCTCCTGCCGACGCCCCTGCTGTCCTGCCTGGCGGGCGACGCCGCGGGCATCCCCAACGCGCTCGCCGAGGTCTCTGCGGCCGCTGAGCCCGAGGAGGCGTGGTCGCGCCGCGTCCGGCTCATCCCCTTCCGCACGGTGGGGGCCCGAGGGTTGCTGTGCGGCCTGCGCCCCGACCACCTGCGCCTCCGCGCGCACGGCCGTTGGATCCCGGTGCGCGCGATCGTCGGGGTCAGCCCGGAGCCGCTGGACCCGGAGGCTGGGTACCGTGCCCTGGTGCCGGCGTGCCTCGTCGTGGGGGCCAGGGCGGGTGGAGCGAGCGGCCCGCCGGAGGACGACACGGAAGAGGGGAGAGGGGTCCATGGCGCTGCCACGCTCGGCCTCTGAGGATACGGGTCGGGGCCCGGCGCCTGGGGACGTCCGGGGAGCG
>DAHWHV010000216.1 GCA_027335545.1 Clostridia bacterium | reverse complement strand
CGTTGGGCCGCGGCGGCGGCCATCCCGGCATCCACGCCGCGGCCGAAGCGGGCCGCCGCCTCGGAGGGGATGCCCAGCCTCCGGGCCGTCCGGGCGATGGCGGCCGGCGCGAAGACCGCGGACTCCAGGAGGATGTGGGACGTGGCGGGGCGGACCTCCGCGCGCTCCCCCCCCATGACCCCGGCGATGGCGACGGGGCCCGCCGCGTCGGCGATGACCAGGTCGTCCCCCTCCAGGGTCCGTTCCCTGCCATCCAGGGTCGTGATGCCCTCCCCGGGCTGCGCCAGCCGCACGCACACGCCGCCGCCGACCAGCCGCTGCAGGTCGAAGGCATGCAGCGGCTGGCCCAGTTCCAGCAGGACGTAGTTCGTGACATCCACGACGGCCCCGATCGGGCGCAGGCCGCACTGCAGGAGGCGGTGAGCCATCGCGAGCCGGCCCGGGCCGGCGGCGCCCAACCCGGCGAGCACGCGACCCACGTACAGGGGGCAGAGGTCCGGGGTGTCCAGGCGCACGCGGATGGCCGCGGCGCTGGAGTGGCGGTCGTCCTCCACCGGGGGGGCCCCCGGCGGGCGACAGGGGAGGCCGGTGATGGCGGCGACCTCCCGGGCCACGCCCAGGATGGATTGGCAGTGGGCCGCGTAGTTCGGGGTGAGTTCCAACACCAGGATCGGGTCGTCCAGGTGCAGGGCCGCGACGAGGTCCCGGCCCTCGGCGATGCCCTCGTGTCCCACGTCCAAAAGGCCCTCCGCCGCTTCCAGCGCCGGCAGGGCCAGTTCCGCGGCCGAGCAGAGCATCCCGGCCGAAGGCACGCCCCGGACGGGGCGGGTGCCGATGGCCCGCCCGCCCGGCAGCACGGCGCCGGGCACGGCCCAGGGGGCCACGAGGCCGGGGACGACGCCCGGGGCCCCGCAGACGACGTCGGCGACGCGGTCTCCCGCGCGCAGGTGGCAGATGTGCAACCCGGCGGCCTCGGGATGCGGCTGCACGCGCAGGACGCGCGCGGCCACGATGCCCGCGGCCCCACGCCCTGGCTGCTCCACCGCCTCCACGGCGACGCCGCGGGAGGTGAGGGCAGCGGCCAGATCCTCGGGACCGTCCCGCCAATCCACGAACTCGCGCAGCCACGACAGCGCCACCCGCACTCCGCACCCTGGTCCCACAGGTATGGACGGCCGATTCCTCGCCCACCACACCGTCCGCCCGACCAGGCTTTCGCCCCTTTCGGCCTGGGATTGGCCCCCGCAGGGGGCGCTAGGCCAAAGGCGGACTTCCGCGTCTCACCCGACCGCGCGGCCGGGTCCACACCGGCCCCGTTCGCACGCACCCGCGCCGGCCGGCCCGGCCCCACGCGCCCGCCCGCGTGGGACCGGCGGTGGCGTCACCGCCCTCAGAACTGTTCGAGGAAGCGCAGGTCGCCCTCGAAGAGCAGACGGATATCGCTGATCTGGTGGCGGAGCATCGCGATCCGGTCGATGCCCATCCCGAAGGCGAAGCCGGAGACCTCCTCGGGGTCGTACCCCCCGGCTTCCAACACCCGTGGGTGCACCATCCCGCACCCGAGGATCTCGATCCAACCGCTGCCCTTGCAGGTGCGGCAGCCCAGGCCCCGGCAGAACGCGCAGGAGGCGTCGGCCTCCGCCGACGGCTCGGTGAAGGGGAAGTAGCTGGGACGGAGGCGGAGGGTCGTCTGCGGTCCGAAGAGCCGCTGCGCGAACTCGCCCAAGACCCCCTTGAGATGGGCGAAGCTCACCCCGTGGTCCACCAGGAGGCCCTCGACTTGGTGGAACATGGGGGAGTGGGTGGCGTCGTCGTCCCGGCGGTAGATGCGCCCGGGCGCCACGACGCGCACGGGCAGTCCCCCGGCCCGCTGCAGCATGTGGCGGATCTGCACCGGTGAGGTGTGCGTGCGCAGCAGCATGCGCCCCTGCGGCTCGTCCGCAGAGGGGGACGCCTCCAGGTAGAAGCTGTCGTGCATGTCGCGCGCCGGATGCCCCGGAGGCATGTTCAAGGCTTCGAAGTTGAACCAGTCGCTCTCGATCTCCGGGCCCTCCGCCACGGCGAACCCCATGGCCGCAAAGATGCGCTCGATCTCCAACCGGACCTCGACCAGGGGGTGGGCGTGCCCGAGCGCCGGCCGCCGCCCTGGGAGGGTGACATCCACCGCCTCCTGGCGCAGCCGCCGTTCCAGCGCCTCCGCCTCCAGGGCCGCCGACCGCGCCGCCAAGGCCGCCTCGATGGCCGTGCGGGCCCGGTTGCCGGCCGCCCCGGCCCCGGGGCGCACGGCCGGGGGCAGTTGGCCGACCGCCCGCAACGCGAGGGTCAACTCCCCACGGCGCCCGAGGTAGGCGACGCGTATGGCCTCCACGCCCTCGGGGTCCTGGGCGGCGGCGAGCGCGGCCAGCGCCGCGGCGGCGATCGCCTCCCACGCGGCCCCCCCAGGGCTGTCCAAGCGCGCCTGCCCCTCTCTCCGCTTCGGGTCTTGCGCCGCGCCGCCCCGGGGCGCACACGGACCCCGGGGCCCGCGCCCAGCCGCACAGGCATTCTGGCCTAGGGGCGCAGAGGCATTGTAGCAGAGGCGGGGGGCGGGGCAAACCGGCAGGCGCGCCGCGGGGACCCCCTGGGGGGGGCCGGAGAGCCGTCCCGCGGTCCCGCACCCCGGGCGGCATCGCCCGGCCGCACACCACCCGGCGGGGGGAGGCCAAGCGCCCCGCCCGGAGCGGGAGGAGCCCGGGCCGCGCGGGCGAAGCAATGGAGGCGTGGCTCGCCGCGGCCCCGCGCCGGGCACGGTCGGTCGGGCGGCCGCGGCGGACAGCCATGGAGCGGGGAGTGGCCATGCCGGTTTCGGCGCTGGTGGCGATCGACTTGAGCCCAGCCCGGCAGGCCCGGCTGTGCTCGGAGTTCCCGGATGTCCGCTTCACCTTCGCCGTGGACCCGGGGGAGGTTGCGACCGCGGCCGCGGGTGCGGAGGTGGTGCTGGCGCACTCCTTGAGCCGGGAGGCCGTCGTGGCCGCGACCGGCCTGCGCTGGCTCCAGGCGGGCACGGCGGGGGTGTCCCACCTCCTGTACTCGGAACTGCGCGAGCGCGGCGTCGTTCTGACCAACGCGCGCGCCCAGGGTGCGCCGATGGCGGAGATGGTGCTGGCGATGATGTTCGCCTTCGCCGCCCGCCTCCCCTGGTTCGTGGAGGCCCGGCCCCGCCGCGACCTGATCGCCCTGCGCGCCGTACGCGAGAAGTTCGAACTCCAGGGGCAGACGCTGCTCATCCTGGGGTTGGGCGACGTGGGGGGCACGCTCTGTCGCAAGGCCGCCGGCATCGGCCTGCGCGTCATCGGCCTGCGGCGGCGGCCCGAGCTCTCCTGCGAGGGGGCCGAGCGCGTCGTCGGGGTGGACCGTTTGCGCGAGGTCCTGCCGTTGGCCGACCATGTCGCCGTGACCCTGCCCCTGACCCAGGGCACCCGCGACTTCCTGGCGGCCCCCGAGGTCGCGCTGTTGCGGCGTGGGGCCTACCTCTACAACGTGGGCGGCGGGCCGACCGTCCAGCGGCAGGCCCTGCTGCAGGGGCTGCGCGACGGGCGCATCGCGGGGGCGGGGCTGGATGTGACCGACCCGGACCCGCTGCCCCCGGACGACCCCCTCTGGGAGATGACCAACGTGCTGCTGACCCAGCACACCTCCGGGGCGAGCCCCAACAACCACGACCGCGTCGCGGAGATCTTCGCCGGGAATCTGCACCGCTACCTCGCCGGGCAGGTCCTGGAGAACGTCGTCGACCAGACGCTGGGGTACTAGGGCGGGTAGCGCAAGAGCCCTCCCTGGCGCTGCCCGCTCCGGAGCCGACCCTGGGGGGACACGGTGCGGGAACCGGGGCTGACGCTGACGCCTCCGGGGCACCACTGAAGACCCGGTGCGGGAGATCGGTCGGCGGGTGGCCGGCCAGCCGCCGGCGCCGGGCTCAGGGGGGCGCGCCACCCGCCGCGGCGCGTTCCTCGGCGTCCAGGGCCTTCGCCAGCGCCGGGAAGCCCGGCCGCACCCCGGTGGTGTAATGCGGACCGAAGATGCGCTGCCAGGCCGCCTCCAGGGTCGGAGCGGCCGCCTGCTGGTAGCGGAACTGTTGCGGTGGGTAGACCTGGTTGCCCTGAACGGCCGCCGTGAAGAGCTCCAGGGGCTGCTGACGCAGCGGCGGCGCCGCGTGGCGCGCGGCGGCGATGAACTGCGGCCAGAGGCTGACCCGCGACGGGGGCAGCAGTAGGGCGGAGATCCCCGCCTGCTCCCAGGGGGCGGAGACCAGGTGGCGGAGCAGGAGCCAGGCCGCCTCCGGATGGGCCGAGGCGGCGGAGATCGCGTAGAAGTCCGCGCCGGCGGCGGTCGCCGCACCCTTGGGCCAGAGCGGGAAGGGCGTCAGCCGCCAAGGGAGGTTCGCATACAGCCCCGCGGCGTTGGCCAGATCGGCGGCGGCCAGGGCCCGCATCGCCAGCGTCCCGGCAAAGAAGCGTCCGGCGGGGTGTTGGCCCTGGAGGCCCTGCGCCGAGCGGTCCTTCCAGAAGCGGTCCCACATCCACTCCCCACAGGCGATGGCTTGCGGGGAGCCCAGCGCGGCGCGCTGGGGGTCGGTGGGGTCGACGAGGTCGGCCCCCCATCCGGTGAGGTAGAACGTGGCGGCGGGTGCCCAGACGAGTTGGCCCCCGATCCGTCCCCCGACGGTCAGGACCCGCCACAGCCGCTCCAGGTCGCGATAGGTGTACCCGGCCGTCGGCAGGTCGAGGCCCTCGGCCGAGAACAGGTCGGTGCGGGCCGCGTAGGCCAGGGGGGAGAGCGAGCGGGGCAGCATGAACAGGGCCTTGCCCACCCGGAACGCGTCCAGCACGGCCGGGTTGAAGTCCCCCAGGGGCCAGCGGTCGCGGGCGACCAGCGGCGCGAGATCCAGCAGTAGCGGCCGGTCGAGGTAGAGCCCGGGATCGTTGCCCCAAAGGACGTCCGGTCCCGCGCCCGTCAGCAGGGCGGTGGTCAGGGCGGGGGTGCCGCCCGCGGTGGCCAGGCTGACCTGGACGCGCAGCCCCGGGTGCGCCGCTTCGAAGGCGGGAAGCAGGTGCTGATAGAAGGCCAGGCTCCCGGTGCCGAGGAGCCGCAGCGTGACGGCCGCCCGCCGGCCCGAGGGGGTGGCCCCGCACGCCGCCAGCGCCGTCGAGGCGCCCAACGCGCCAGCGGCGCGCAGGAGGCCCCGCCGAGTGCACGTGCCGTGCAGGGGGACCGCCTCCTCCAGGCAGCGGCGACGGGTCGAACCCCACTCTAACACATCGGGCCCCAGGCGCCGTGGGCCTGCGGCCCTCTCGCCCGCACCCCGGCGCACGGCGGATGTTGCCCGCCGCGGACCCCTGCGGCTAGACTCCGAGGACGGGACGCGGCGGCCCTGGGGAGGCCGGGGTGGGTGCGCCCCGAGGCGCGGGCCGGGGCGCGCCCAGAAGGGTAACGGTGGCGTGTGTCTGTCGTCGCGGTGGATGGTCTGGAGAAGTCCTTCGGGCACCACACGGTGTTCCGCGGGGTGGCCTTTGCCCTGGGGTGGGGGGAGCGCGCGGGCCTGGTCGGCCCCAACGGCGTCGGCAAGACGACGCTGCTGGACACCCTCGCGGGTTGTCAGGCGCCGGATGCGGGGCGGGTGTCGCTGGCCCGTGCGGCGCGCATCGGCTACCTGACCCAGGACCCGGACCTGCCCGCGGGGGCGACCGTACACGCCGCGGCCCTGGGGGCCTTCACGGCGCTGCGGGCCCTGGAGGCGCGGCTGGAGGGGCTGGGGGCGGCCATGGCCGCCGGCGACGACTCGGCGGAGACCCTCTCGGCCTATGGCGAGCTGCAGCACCGCTTCGAGGAGGCGGGCGGCTACGAACGGGAGCACACCGCCGAGGCCACGCTGGATGGCCTGGGCCTGCCGCGCCCCCTGTGGGCGGTGCCGGTGGAACGGCTCTCCGGGGGGCAGCGGGTGCGCTTGGCCCTCTGCCGCCTCCTGCTGGCCGAGCCGGACCTGCTGCTGTGCGACGAACCGACCAACCACCTGGACGCGGATGCGGTGGAGTGGCTGGAGGGGCGGCTGATTCGCTGGCGTGGCGCCCTACTCTGCGTGTCCCACGACCGCTACTTCCTGGACCGCGTGGTCACGCGGGTCATCGAGCTGGGCCCCGAGGGGGCCGACCTCTATCCGGGGAACTACACCGCCTATGCGCGGCAGCGGGCGGAACGCGGGGTGCTGGCCGAGAAGGCCCAGGCGCAGGCGGCCGCCGAAGAGGAGCGGCTGCGGGAGTACATCGAGCGCTACCGGGCCGGGAACCGGGCGCGCCAGGCCAAGAGCCGGGAGAAGCGTCTGGAGCGGCTGCTGGCCTCATCTGGCCCGGAGGCGCCGCGCGAGGCGCTGGGCCCGGCCGTGCGCTTCGAGCCGCGCGGGGCGACGGGGCGTGAGGTGCTCTCGGTGGAGGGGTTGGCCAAGGCCTACGGCGGGCGGGTGCTGTTCGGGCCGTGGGACGCCCAGGTCCTGCGCGGGGAGCGCGTGGGCGTCGTCGGCGCCAACGGCGCCGGCAAGACGACGCTGCTGCGCATCCTGGCCGGCGAGGAGCCGGCGGATGCGGGCGGCGCGTTCTGGGGGCGGGGCGTGGAGGCCGCCTGGTTCCGGCAGGACCTGGGGGGCCTGGACGAGCAGGCCACGGTCCTGGAGAACGTGCTGGAGGCCTGCCCGGCGCTGGGGGCCCCGGAGGCGCGCCACCTGTTGGCCCGGTTCCTCTTCCGGGGTGACGCGGTGTTCCGCCGCGCCGGCGACCTCTCCGGGGGCGAGCGCAACCGCCTCCTGCTCTGCCTGCTCGGCCAGGAGCGCGCGAACGTGCTGCTGTGCGACGAGCCCACCAACCACCTGGACATCCCCGGGCGCGAGGCCCTGGAGGAGGCGCTGGCCGCCTTCGCCGGCACGCTGCTGCTGGTCAGCCACGACCGGTTCCTGCTGGCCCGGCTCTGCACGCGCATCTGGCACCTGGAGGGCGGGCGGGTGCGCGACTTTCGCGGCACCTACGCCGAGTATCGGGCTGACCTGGCGGCCCACGCCCCGGCGGAGCCGGCGGCGCCCCCCCGGACCCCCGCGCCGTCCCCGGCCCCCGCGGCCGGCGGGCGGGACG
>DAHWHV010000213.1 GCA_027335545.1 Clostridia bacterium | reverse complement strand
ACAAGACCGGGACCCTGACCCAGAACGTGATGGCGGTGCAACGCCTGTATGTGGCGGGCCAGGGCTGCAGCGTGGGCGCGGACGGGATCGCCCCGGCCGAGGGAGAGCCGCCCCCGCCGAGGGACGCGCTGGCGGCCCTTCTGGACACCGCGGTCCTCTGCAACAACGCTGGGGACGAGGGCGGGGCCGTCCCCGCCGACCCCACCGAGATGGCCCTGATCGACCTGGCCCGCGTCGCGGGGCGGCCCCCGGCTCCCGTCCGCGCCGCCCATCCCCGGTTGGTGGAGGTCCCGTTCGAATCCGAGCGGCGGCGGATGTCCGTGGCGGTGCGGACCCGCGAGGGGGCCAGCGTCCACGTCAAGGGGGCGCTCGAGGATGTCCTGGCCCGGTCCGCCTGGGTGCGCGTGGCCGGGGGGCGGCAGGCCCTGGACGCGCGCTGGGTGGCCCGCATCCGGCGCCAGGGGGAGGGGATGGCGGCGTCTGCCCTGCGGGTCCTGGCGTTCGCCGAGCGGGCGCTGCCGCCCGGCCCCCTCCCGGCCGACGCGCCCGACCTGGAGCGGGACCTCTGCTTCCTGGGCCTGGTCGGCATGTGGGACCCGCCGCGCCCCGAGGTGCCGGCCGCCATCCGGCGCTGCCACCAGGCCGGTGTGCGCGCGGTGATGATCACCGGGGACCACGCGCTGACCGCGGCGGCCGTCGCGCGTCAGATCGGGTTGACCGGGCCCGACGCCCCGGTGCTGCGGGGCGTCGAGTTGCAGGCGATGGGCGACCGGGAGTTGGGACACGCCGTCGAGACGGTGCGGGTCTTTGCCCGGGTCTCTCCGTCCGACAAACTGCGGCTGGTCCGGGCCCTCCGGGCGCGCGGCCACGTGGTGGCGATGACGGGGGACGGGGTCAACGACGCCCCGGCGGTCCAGGAGGCCGACATCGGCGTGGCCATGGGGCGCTCGGGAACGGACGTGACGCGCGAGGCCAGCGCCCTGGTGCTCACCGACGACAACTTTGCCAGCATCGTGGCGGCCATCGAAGAGGGTCGCGCGATCTACGACAACATCCGCAAGTTCGTCCGCTACCTTCTGGCCTGCAACACCGGGGAGGTGCTGGTCATGCTGGGGGGCACGCTGCTCGGCTGGCCGCTCCCCCTCCTCCCCCTGCAGTTGCTGCTGATCAATCTGGTGACCGACGGGCTGCCCGCGCTGGCCCTGGGGGTGGACCCCCCGGCGCAGGACGTGATGCGCCGGCCGCCCCGCGACCCCAGGGAGAGTATCTTCGCCGGGGGACTGGGGAAGCGCATCGCCTCCCGCGGAACGCTGATCGGCGCCGTCACGCTGGTGAGTTTCTGGATCACGCTGCGCACCACGGGGTCCTCGGACGCCGCCCGCACCGCCGCCACCTGCACGCTTGTGGCCAGCCAACTGCTGCACGCCTTCGACGCCCGCGGCGAGCGCCGGGCGATCTGGGAGACGCCGCTGCGTGGGAATCCGGCGCTGACCGTGGCGGTGGGCAGCTCGATCCTCATCCTGCTCTTCACGCTGTACATGCCCGGACCCGCGCACCTGTTCCACTTCGTGCCCCTGGGGCCGGCGGTCTGGGCCACCGTGGTGGCCACGGCCCTGGGGGGGGCGATGGCCGCCGGGATCGCCGAAACGATCCGGCGGGCATGGGTGCGGCGCACGGCGGTGCTGCGCCTGTCCCCGCGCCACGGGCGCGACCGCCCCCGCGGGGCGGCGCGCTGAGGCCGCGGGGCCCCTGGTCCGCCCCCCTCAACAGGTGACCGGGGCCGCCCGATGTAGAGGGAACAGGGGGGAAGCCGGGTGGCTGTCCAGGTCGCCGGGCCGGTCCGGTGGCGAGGCGGGTGGGCTGCGGCCCTGGTCGCCGTGGTGGCGGCGGGGCTGCTGCTGGCGCGCGCCGAGCGGGGCCCGGCCGTGCAGCGCAGGGCCGGCCGGGTGGAGGCCCTGACCACCGCCCTGGAGACCTACCGCCTGGCGTTCGTCCGTGTTCCCGCCGCCGCGACCCCCGCCGGTCTGGCGCAGGCCCTGCAGTTGGCCGGCCCGCGGTGGGGACGCCCGGGGGCTCCGTTCCGGTACACGGCGGGCCGCAACAGCCGCCGCCTGGCCTGCACGCCGTGGGGCGGCGGCGTGCCCGTCGAGGGCCGGGCCGGGCAGGGGGCGAGCCTGATGGTGTTCGGCCGCCTCTGCGTGCCGCCGTGCTAGCCGCCGCGGTTGTGTCTGCGGCCTGCGGCCTGGGCGGGGGGTGGGCCTGCGGCGTGTGGGCGCGCGGCCAGGGGGCCCGCCTGCCGGCCTGGGCCTCGGGCGGCGGCCTCGCCGTACTGTGCGGCCTGCTGGGAGCGCGTTGGGGGCTGGTGCCGCAGTTGGCACCCGTGCTCGTGTTGGTGGGCACGCTCTGGACCGCGGCCGCCGTCGACGCCTGGACCCTGCGCATCCCCAACCGCGTGGTGCTGATCGCCGCCGGGGCCGCGACCCTGGCCCGCCTGGGCGGCGTTGGTCTGGGCCCGGCCCTGCCCGCCGCCGGGGCGGCGCTGGTGGCCGGGCTCTTCTTCCTGCTCCTGGGGTGGGCGACGCGCGGTGGATTCGGCATGGGCGACGCCAAGCTGGCCGCCGCCCTGGTCTGGG
>DAHWHV010000200.1 GCA_027335545.1 Clostridia bacterium | reverse complement strand
CAAGCGGGGCCGGGGGGCTGCGGCGGGGACGGGCGGCGGTGGGGCGCGGCGGCGCTCGACTTGAGCCGCCGCTGGAGCCGTCGCCGGTACCGGGTGGGCCCGGTGGGGGCCGGGGGGTGCGGGCGGTGCGGGAACTGACGGTGGTCGGGGCCGGGTTGGCCGGGAGCGAGGCGGCGTGGCAGGCGGCGGAGCGGGGCTGCCGCGTGGTGCTGCACGAGATGCGCCCCGTGCGCATGACGCCCGCCCATCGGACGGCCGGCTGCGCGGAGTTGGTGTGCAGCAACTCCCTGCGCGGCGCCGGTCTGGAGCATGCCGTCGGCCTGCTTAAGGAGGAGATGCGGCGGCTGGGCTCGCTGGTGCTGGCCGCGGCGGACGCCTGCGCGGTGCCGGCCGGTGCGGCCCTGGCCGTGGACCGCGACGCGTTCAGCGCCCGCGTGACCGCGGCCCTGGAGCGGCACCCGCGCATCCGGCTCTGCCGCGACGTGGTGACGGACATCCCCAGCGGTCCCTGCGTCATCGCCACCGGCCCGCTCACCGCCCCGGAGCTGGGGGCGGCCGTCACGGCCCTGCTCGGCCAGGAAGCCCTGTCCTTCTACGATGCTGCGGCCCCGATCGTGACCGCGGAGAGCATCGACTGGAGCGGGGTGTACCGGGCCTCCCGCTACGGCAAGGGCGGCGACGACGCCTACGTGAACTGCCCCCTGACCCCGGAGGGATACCGCGCCTTCCGGGAGGCCCTGTGCACGGCGGAGGCCGCCCCGCGCGAGGCCTTCGATCCGGTGCCCTTCTTCGAAGGCTGCCTGCCGCTGGAGGAACTGGCCAGGCGGGGGGAGGACACCCTGCGCTTCGGCCCCCTGAAGCCCGTGGGCCTGCCGGATGCGCGCACGGGCCGGCTGCCGTACGCGGTGCTGCAACTGCGGTCGGAGAACACCGCCGGCACCCTGTACAACCTCGTCGGCTGCCAGACGAGTCTGCGCTTCGGCGAGCAGCGGCGCGTCTTCCGCCTGGTACCGGGGTTGGCGCAGGCGGAGTTCGAGCGCTACGGGGTGATGCATCGCAACACCTTCCTGCGGTCCCCGACCTGCCTGTGGCCGACGCTGCAGTGCCGGCGGCGTCCAGATCTGTGGTTCTCCGGCCAGATGACGGGCGTGGAGGGCTACGTGGAGTCGGCGGCCTCGGGGCTGGTCGCCGGCCTGGGCGCGGCGGCGCTCCTGCACGGGGGCGCCCCCGTCGCGCCCCCGGCGGAGACGGCGATCGGTTCCCTGTGCCACTATGTGGCGGGCTCGGACGCCCGGCACTTCCAGCCGATGAACGCGGCCTTCGGCCTTCTGCCCCCCCTGGCCGTGACGGTGCGCGACCGGCAGCGGCGGCGCGCCCTGCTGGCGGAGCGGGCCTTGGCGGCCGTCGCCGGCTATGCCGCCCGGGCGGGGGCCGAGGCGCCCGGCGGGGCTGCGGCCGACCCGGGGTGCGCAGGGGCCGCGGGCGACGGGGAGCGGGCGTCGGGATGAACACGACGGGTCCGGTCGGCGCCTTCCACGAGTCCCTGCTGGCCGCCGGGCGTTCGCCGCACACCCGCCGCGCCTACGCCGCGGATCTGGCCGAGTTCCTGGAGTGGGCGGGGGTGGGCCGGACGCCCGCCGTGGAGGCCGTCGCGGGCCTGGATGCGGCCCTGGTGCGGCGGTATGCCGCGCGGCTGCAGGCGGTGGGGTTGGCGCCGGCCTCGGTGGCCCGCAAGCTCGCCGCGTTGCGGGCGTTCTTTCGGTTCGGCGCGGCGGCGGGGCTCCTGGGCGGCAGCCCCGGGGAGGGGGTGCGCGGGCCCAAGGGCGTGCGGCGCTTGCCGCGGGTCCTGAAGGTGCCGGAGGCCGCGGCCACGGTCGAGGCCTCCCTACCGCGGCGCGGCAGCCCCCGGCGGGAGGCCCTGCGGCTGCGGGACCGGGCGGTGCTGGAGGTGCTCTACGACGCCG
>DAHWHV010000187.1 GCA_027335545.1 Clostridia bacterium | reverse complement strand
CGGGGCTCTTGGGCGCTTGGCTGGCGGGCGGTGTGCGTCCTGATGACCGGTGGCGCCGTGCTGGCCGTGGCCGCGGGGGCCCGGGCCGCGGCGGTGGTCCCCGCCCCTCCCGCCGTCAGCGCCGTCAGCGCCGTTGCGGCGCTGCCCTCGGCGACCGGCGCGGCGCCGCCATCCCCTTCCTCAGCGGCCGCGGCGGGACCCGCTTCCGGCACGGCGGCCGGAACCACCGGCTCGATCGTGCCCCCCCAGGTACAGAATGCCGCGCTCCAGCAGTTGGGCGGGCTGGACACGGCTTCTATCCGGCGTTTCGTCGACGCCCTTCAGCAGCAACTCGGCCCTGGCGCCGGCTTCGGTTGGCGGAACCTCGGGGAGTTCCTGCGCGGCGGCGGGCTGATGCGCCACCCAGGGCGCCTGGCCGGGGCCCTGCTCGGCGTGTTCGCCGGCGAGTTGCGCGCCAACCTGCGCCTGCTCGGCCAACTCCTCATCCTGGTGGTGTTCGCCGCGGTGCTGCGCCAAGTCCAGGGGGCCTTTGAGGGCGAGACCGTGGGTCGCGTCGCCGACGCGGCGGTGTTCCTGGCCCTGGGCGCGATCTGCCTCGCCGGGTTTGCGCTGGCCGTGCGCCTCGCCGAGGGGGCCATCGCCGACCTCTCGTCCTTCGTGGTGGCCCTCCTGCCGGCGCTGGTCGGCCTCCTCGCGGCGACCGGCGCTCCCACCACCGCGGGGTTGCTGAGCCCGGCGCTCCTCGGTGCCGTCGACGCGGTCGGGGTGCTGGTGCGGGGCCTCGTCTTCCCACTGCTGCTGTTGGCGGCGTTGCTGGATATCGTGGGCGCCTTTTCGCCGCAGTTCCGCCTCTCCAGCCTGAGCGGCCTGATGCGCCAGGTCGGCGTCGGCGCCATGGGACTCTTGCTCACGGTCTTCCTGGGTGTGGTCGCGGTCCAGGGCGCCGCCGGCGCGATCACCGACGGCGTGGGCCTGCGAGCGGCCAAGTATGCGGCCAAGGCGTTTGTGCCCGTGGTCGGTGGACTCTTTGCCGACGCGGCGGAGATCGTGCTCAGTTCCAGCTTCCTGCTCAAGAGCGGCCTCGGCCTGCTCGGGCTCGTCGCCGTGGTCCTGCTGGTGGCGGTGCCGGTCATGAAGATGATGGCGCTCTGGGCCGTCTACCGCCTGTCCGCCGCCGTGGCGCAGCCCGTGGGGGGCGAGGCGGTCGCCCAGGTCCTCGCCGGGGTGGCCGGCACGCTCGGACTGCTGACGCTGGCGGTCACGGCGGTGGGGCTGATGTCCTTCCTCAGCCTCTCCGTCCTGGTGGGGGCCGGGGGCGCCGCCTTCGCCCTGCGTTGAGGACCGGTCGCGGGTTTCGTGAAGGGGGGGTGGCCCCGTGGGCGCGCTCGAGGCGTGGGTCCGGCAACTGGCGGCCGTGGTGCTCCTGGCGGGCATGGTGGAGACGCTGCTGCCCAGCGGCGGCCTGCGCGGCTACGCGCGCGCCCTGCTCTCGCTGCTGGTGTTGCTCGTCGTCCTGCAGCCCGTGGCGGGGTTCGCCGAAGGGCGGCTGCGGCTTTCCCTGCCCGGACTGGCGGGTGGTGCCCGGCCGGTCGCCGTGCCGGTTGGGGCGGCCACGACGCAGGCCGCTCAGGCCGCCGCCGCCACCTATGAAGACATGGTGACCCAGGGCGCGCAGGCGTTGGCGGCCGGCTTGCCCGGCGTGCTCTCGGCCCGGGTCGCCCTGAGCTTCTCCCCGGTGCAGGCCGGCGGGCTGCCCGCGGTGCGGCTGGCGTCCATCTCCGTGACGCCAGGGGGCGTGGCGATCCCCGACCAGACGCTGGCCGCGCAGGTGCGCGCCGCCCTGGCGGCTGGTCTCGGTCTCTCCCCGGCGGGCGTGGCCGTATCGGTCGCCTGAGGAGCGGCGGAGCAAAGGGAGGGCGTGGCGGTTGAACGAGGAGCGGCCGGGCACGGGGGACGGGACTCCGCTGCGCGAGGGCACCCAGCCCCCGATCCGGTTCTTCAACCTGAAGCCGAGAGACGTGCGTGCCGCCGGGTGGCTCCTGGCCCTGCTCGCGGCGGGGGTGGTGCTCCTGACCGTGCGCCCGGGGGCCTCCGCCCCGACCCTGGCCCACCCGGCCGGCCCTGCCGCTGGGGCCACGAGCAGCGCGACCGCGGCGGCGGCCGTCACGGCGGCGGACCCGTTGCTGGGCGAGCAACAGGCCATCGACGGCCGGCTGCAGACGATCCTGGCTGGCGTGGCTGGCGTGGGAGCGGTGTCGGTTGAAGTGCACCTCGTGGAGGGCCCCGCCACGGACTACGCGGTGAATAGCCAGGTGACCGATTCCACCAGCACCCAGCCGACGGGCGCCGGGGCCCAGACGAGCACCCAGCACTCGGCGGATGGGCAGGTGGTGCTCTCCGGGGCAGGGCAGCCCGCCGTGCATGCGATCCGAGGGCCGGTGGTCGACGGGGTGCTGGTGGTGGCGGCCGGGGCCGCGAGTCCCGTGGTCGAGGAGGAGATCACCCAAGCGGTGCAGGC
>DAHWHV010000151.1 GCA_027335545.1 Clostridia bacterium | reverse complement strand
GACTCGCGGTGGAGCCGGCGGGGCTGCGGCCGGCGGGGCGCCGGGAGCCAGGGCGGGACGGTCACCCCGGCACGCCCCGCCCGCTCAGGCGTCAGGCGGCAGGGTCGGCCCGCGCGGCACCGGCAGCCCGGCGGCCAGTCTGTGCGCCCGCATGGCCCGGAGGGCGTGGGTCCGCAGGCGCAGGTCGGACCGGGCCCGGGCGGTGCAGAGCAGGGCGAAGCCGGCGGCGCGGTCCTCGCTAAAGAACCGCCGCGCCGCGCCGTGATCCAATTCCCCGGCCAGGACCCAGGCCGCGCAGGTGCAGCACCACCCCTGCTCACAGAGGCTGGGCAGGGTCAGCCCCGCCCCCCGGGCGGCAGCCAGCACGAACTCCTCCGCAGCTACCCGCAAACAATGGCGAGTCCCGTCGGGGAGGACAAGCTCCACGCGGTACATCCCAGCGGCGGCCCCCTCTGCCCCGCGGCGGTCCGCGGGGGGCGCGCTGCCCCCGGGGGCGACGGCCCCCCGGTCGGCCCCCCGGAGCCCGGGCGGTTTCACCCGCCCGGACGGCCCGGGGGGCGCCCACCCCGGGGAGGGCCCGGCCCTGGGGGGCCCCAGGACGGTGCCGCAAGAGGAAAGGACTTTCTTGCAGCACCGTCTTCCGGATGCAGTTGCGCCAGCTCCTCGCAGACCACTACCCCTTGTGGTTGAGGGGCCGCCTGCGGCTTTTCGCAACGGCCTCCTAGGGATCAGGGGCCCCAACGGGTCCGGGCGACCTCACGGACCGGGCACCCTCACGGACCGGGCACCCTCACGGATTGTAGAAGCCGTGGTTCTTGCTGTACGGGGCGTCGCCGGGCGCGCCGCGCCGGAAGTGTCCGGACGGCCGGGCGATCCCGTCCCGCTCCTTGCTCAACAGCTCGATAAACCACGCCTCATGCTCGACTTCCTCCTGCAGGATGCGGGAGGCCATATCGTAGGTCCGCGGATCCTTGCCGAAGGTCAGGTCGCAGACCTCGCTCCAGGTGCGGATGGCACAGCGCTCGGCCTCCAGCAGGACCTCCAGGATGTCGGCGGCCTTCACCGCGGTGACGATGTCGCGGGGGCCCTTGCCGGCGAACTTGCCGTTCTGGCTGCCGGGCAGGTAGGCATCCGGGCAACCCGACCGGTCCGCGAAGGTGCGGATGTCGTAGGGGATCGTGCCGCCGAGCTCGTAGATGCGCGGCGTGATCAGCTCGAAGTGGGCGCGGTCCTCCAGACGCGCATCCTCGCAGATCTCCTTGTAGTCCTCCTCGCCGGCCAGGTACATGCGCAGGATGGTGTAATAGTAGTAGGTCGTGAACTCGGCGCCTGCGGCGTCCACCAGCTTCTCGATGAGCTGGTCCACGTTCACGCCGCGCAACTCCAGCTGCTCGACCCCGACCCGCCGCGTCAGGTCGCCCGCGGCCACGCGCCCCGTGGCATGAGGCTTGTCCGCCAATCCATCCACCCGCCCTTCGCAAACATGGGGGCAACCGCGCGCCCCCGAGGCGACGCCCGACCAGGCCCCGTGCCGCCAACGGCCAGCATAGGGACAAGCGCAGCCCCGCCGCATGACATAACGCCTACAATTCCATGACGACTGGATGACACGTCCAGGACCGCGAGCCACGACGCCAGGCCTGGCGGCCCTCGCCGCCGGCACCGAGGGAAGCGGTAGGGAACACTTGGCAGCTTCCCGCCGGAGGCATGCGCCGGAGGCGCGCTCAGGGCACGAGCTGGTAGCCGAAACCGCGCACGGTCCGCACGCGGTCGCGCCCGACCTTGCGCCGGACCCGCAGGATCATCGCGTCCACCGCGTTGCCGCCCGGAACCGCCGCCGCCCAGAGGCGGGCGATGATTTCGTCGCGCGAAACCGGCCGCTCGTGACAGGCCGCCAGGTAGTGGAGCAGGGCGAATTCGCCGCTGCTGAGCCCGATCTCCACCCCCTCGCGCCGCACGGCCCGCCGCACGGGGTCGACCTCCAGCCCACCGACCCGCAGGACGGGGCCTGGTGGGCGGGGGCGCCTCGCGGCGGCGAGCAGGATGCGCCCCCGCAACTCCTCGGCCCGCAGGGGCCGCGCGACGAAGTCGTCCCCGGCGAGCAGGCGGCGGCTGATGCAGCGCCAAGCGGCGGCGTCGTCGAGGACCCAGACCACGGGGGTCAGCGGCCGGCGAGACAGGGCCGCCCCGTCCTCGCCCTGGGCCCGACCCCCGCGCGCGGGCGCGTCGCCGGCATCCAGGACCAGCACGTCGAGCGCGGCGTCCGCCGTCCCATACGCGCCGCGCGCGACCAGGAGCGCGATCGGGGTGTCCACCAGGCAGGCCCGAACCTCTCGGGCCACCGCCTCGCGCTCGGTGCGCAGCAGCACCTTGACCTCCTCCCCACGGCCGAAGCCGGGGGATTCCCGCTGATCGCTCACCGGGGCTTCCCGCTTCGTCGGGGTCCGCCCACCCGTTGCCAGCTGGGTCTGCCGCCCCCGCCACGGGCAGGCTCCGCCCGCCCGGGTCCCACGTCCCTGACGTGCGGGGCGGCGTTGGCGGCGGTCGCCCCGTGGCGCGAGGCACGTCTGGCCCGAGGCCTGCGATGGTGCAGGACGATCACGCCGCGGTCGTCGAGCGCGACGGCGCCGCTGTAGACGTTGCCCCCGTCGCGCTCGACGAGCCCGGCGACGACGTGCACGCGGCAGGCCACGGCCGCCTCGGCCAAGGCGTCGGTGCGCGGCCCTGGGATGGGGGCGGCCAGCGCCGCGGCGCTGGGGTGCGCCCAGCCAAGGTCCAGGCATTCCGGCAGCACGACGACCTCGGCCCCGGCCTCGGCCCCGCGCCGGACGGCTTCCCGGGACCGCGCCAGATTCCCCGCCGGGTCGCCGCCGACCACCCGCATCTGGGCCAGCGCCACGCACACCACGCGTTCGCCCATCCGCCCGCCCCCCATGGGCCCCGGATGGGTGGTGCCGCAGGACTCATCTTCAAGAAAGGGTGCCTGAAAGAGCGCCCGCAACTGCAGCACCACTTCCGGGGCCGGTGTCTGACGTGCCCAGCGGGACCTGTCGCCGGTGGGCTCCGAGTGCCCGGACCCTCGCGGCAGCCTCCTGCCCTGAACGGGGAGGGTGCTGCGCGCACGCCGGAGGCGGGCCCGCGCGGAACGCCGGCCACAGCATCCGGCAGACGGTGCGCCAAGGGCGGGCTCTGGCCGCACCGTCCTAGGGCCGCCCCGCCGGGCCGCCGTCCCAGGCCCCCTGGGAAACGCCGCCCCCCGCCCCGGCCACGGCCTCACCCGCAAGGGCCTCGCGCAGGGCCGTTGCGATAGAGGCGATTTGGGCGGGGTCGGCCACGTCGTCCCCGTACGGGTAGATGCGCGCCAACACCCCGCCGGAGCGGCGGGGCAGAATGTGCAGATGGAAGTGCCCGTCCTCAGCCGTCTGCACCGCCTCCTCCGGGTGGGCGGCCCGAACGCGGCCGCTGACCCGGGCCTGGCCCGACCCGGGGTGAACGACGCCTCCCAGTTGGACACCGTCGACGCGCAGGGCCGCGCGCACGGCCGCGGCCACGCGCACGGCGACGGCCATGAGTTGGGCGCCGACCGGACCCGCGAAGAGTTCTTCCGCCGACAGGTGCTGACGCGGCAGCACCAGAACATGGCCCGGCGCGGACTGGCGCCAGTCCAGGAAGGCCACGACGTCGGGGCCCTCGTGGATCACGGCCTGGGGCAGGTTGCCCAGGACGGACTCGCAGAATAGGCACGGTAGCACGCCCTCACGCTCCGTTCGCTCCGCCGCCCGCCGGGGCCCGGGGCCGTCCGGCGGTCCCCCAGGGATTCGGTCTCCCGTGCCGCCGGGCCTGCTCCGCGCGTCGCGGCTCGCCCCTGCCGACCCGGCGCGGCCAGGGGGGCGGTCGGATGCCTGAGCGCCTGCTATCCGCGGGCAGCGGCGAAACCGTGCGGCTCTCCCAGGGCGGGGCGTGGCTGCTCCTGGCCCCTCCCCACTCGGGTTGCAGCCGGCGGGGGTAGCCTGGACGGCGGCCACCGACGACGACCTCGTGGTCGGGGCCGCGCCGGTCGCGCTGGGGGCCGTGGGCCTCTTCGCGCAGGTCGCCTTCGCCCCACGCGACGGCGTGCTGGCGGCGCACCGGCGGCGGGGAGGCGGCTCCCGGGGTGGGCTCTCTGGTGGGCTCTGGTGGGCTCTGGTGGGCTCTGGTAATGAGGAGGCGGCGTAGGGTGGAATTGCAGGCGCAGTGGATCGATTTCGGCACCGCAGAGGCGCGCACGCCCGGCTATCTCGCCCAACCGGCCCGCGTGGAAACCCCTTTGCCGGCGGTGCTGGTGATCCAGGAGATCTGGGGCGTCGACTGCCACATCCAGGACTTGACCGAGCGGTTTGCCACGGCTGGCTACGTCGCCCTGGCGCCGGACCTGTACGCGCGCGGGGGGCGCCGGCCCCACGCGTTGGGCGCCGAACGGGTGGAGGCCGTCAAGGCTTTCCTGGACACGCTACCGCCCGCCGCCTGGATGAACCCGGGCGAACGCGACCGCGCCCTGGCCGCCCTCCCCGCGGCGCAGGGCGACCAGGTGCGGGAAACCCTGGGGACGCTCTTCAGCCCGGGCCGGGACCTGGAGGCCCACGCGCGGTGCCTGCGAGACGCCGTGGCCTTCCTGCGGGAGCACCCGTCGGTGCGCGGCCGCCGCGTCGGCTCGACCGGCTACTGCATGGGGGGTGCCCTGTCGGCCCTGCTGGCCTGCACAGAGCCGACGCTCGCCGCTGCCGTCATCTACTACGGGGCGGCGCCCGCGCCAGAGCGGCTGCCTGGTCTGGCCTGCCCGCTTCTGGGCTTCTACGGTGCGGAGGACCTCCGGATCAGCGATGCGGTCCCCGCCTTCGCGGCGGCACTCGCCGCGGCTGGCAAGTCGTTCCGGCACCACACCTACCCGGACACCCCGCATGCGTTTTTCAATGACACGCGCCCCGCCTACCGAGTGGAGGCCGCGCGGTCCGCCTGGTCCGAGACCCTGCGCTTCCTCGCGGAGCACCTCACCCCCGGGGCCTGAGGGGCCGCGCAGCGATGGAGCGGAGCCCGCCGCAGGTCAGCGGTTGCTCCGCGGCACGTGCCCCCCCCCGCGGTGCGCTCCGCAGAGCGGAGCACCGCTCACCGCGGCGGAGCACCGCTCGCCGCGGCGGAGCACCGCTCACCGCCGCGGAGCACCGCTCACCGCTGCGGAGCACCGCTCACCGCAGCGGAGCACCGCTCACCGCAGGTGAGCTTCGCTCCGCGGGTGAGCTTCGCTCCGCGGTGGCCTCAGGGCAGGAGGGTGTAGACGGCGAACGCCGCGCCGGCGACGACGACGGCGACCAGGATGAGGGCCAGGGCCGGCGCCAGGGGCTGGGTGTCCCCTCGGCGCCAGCGGGCCAGGGCC
>DAHWHV010000059.1 GCA_027335545.1 Clostridia bacterium | reverse complement strand
GGCGCCCCCTGGGCACCCGGGGCGGGGTCGGGCGGCAGGGCCGGCCGGTCCGGCGCGGAGTCGTCATCCGGCGCCGGAGGCGAGGGCGTGGGGCCCTCGAGCGCGGCCAGCGCCGGCTCGCGCCCTGCCTCCGGCGCCGCGCCCTCCGGCGGCGGGGCCGCCCCCCCCTCCGCGCGCAGGATGTCGAGGACCTGCAGGTGCACGGCGAGGTCCGCGTCCGTGTAGTAGTCCACGTCGACCTCCCGCACGAAGGCCTTGTTCTCGGCCTCGTCAAAGACCTCCACCTGATACTGCACGCCCTCGTGCAGGTAGATCGCCTCCTCGTAGACGGTCAGCAGGGCCGCCCAGCGGTCGACCTCCCCGATGACGCGGTGGCGCCCGGCGACTGTGCGGTCGATGATCACGACGTTGCCGTCGCCGCCACGGAGGCTGACGTCGCTGGCCGGGAAGTGGTCGGCCATCCAGTGGTAGGCGCCGCCCACCGGCCGCAACACCCGCTCCGCCGCCAGAAAGCCCAGCATGTCGGCGGTCGGCCCTGGGCCGAAGGCCTCGCCGTCGCGGAAGGGCAGTTCGAAGGCCGCGCACTTCAGGTGGTTCATCAGGATGTAGAGGTTCTCCGGGTTGATGAACCCCGACTCCGGCGGTTGCCCGAGGAGATACTCCGGGTGGGCGACCAGGAACTGGTCCAGCGGCCCGTTGCCCGCGACGAACACCGTCAGGGCCGCCTCGCTGCGGCGACCGGCGCGGCCCGCCTGCTGCCAGGTGCTGGCGATGCTCCCGGGGTAGCCACAAAGCACCGCCGCCTGCAGCGAGCCGATGTCGATGCCGAGTTCCAGGGCGTTGGTGCTGACCACGCCGCGCACGCTGCCCTCGCGCAGGCCGCGTTCGATGGCCCGCCGCTCCCGCGGCAGGTAGCCGCCACGGTAGCCGCGCACCTGGGCGGCCAGGGTCGGGTCGAGGTCACGCCGCAGGTGCGAGAGGAGGAGTTCCACCTGCAGCCGGCTGCGGGCGAAGGCGATGGTCGGGATGCCGTTGCGCAGCAGGCGCGCCGCCCAGGCCACGCTCTCGCCCAGCCCGCTGCGCCGCACCCCCAGGGCCCGGTGGATCACCGGGGGATTATAGAAAAAGAAGTGGCGCGGACCCGCGGGGGCCCCGTTGTCGTCGATCAGCGCCACGGGGCGCCCCAGCAGGCCCTCGGCCAGCTCCCGCGGATTGCGGATGGTGGCGCTGGTGGTCACGAAGGTCGGCCGGCTGCCGTAAAAGGCGGCGACCCGCTGCAACCGCCGCAGGACGTTGGCCAGGTGGCTCCCGAAGACGCCGCGATAGGTGTGCAGTTCGTCTACGACGACGAAGCGCAGATTCTCGAAGAGCCGGACCCAGCGGGCGTGGTGGGGCAGGATGGCGGTGTGCAGCATGTCCGGGTTGGTGATCACCACATGGCCCGCCTGCCGGATGGCCGCGCGGGTGTCCCCGGGGGTGTCGCCGTCATAGGTGTAGCAGGCGCCAGGGTCCCCCAGGGACGCCAGCAGGCCCGTCAACTCGGCCCGTTGGTCCTGGGCCAGGGCCTTGGTCGGGAAGAGGTAGAGGGCGCGGCTGCCGCCGTCGCGCAGCAGGGCGTCCAGGACCGGCAGGTTGTAGCAGAGGGTCTTGCCGGAGGCGGTGGGCGTGACCACCACGGCGTCGCGCCGGGCGCGGGCCTGGGCCAAGGCCTCGGCCTGGTGGGAGTACAGTTCGCGGATGCCGCGTTCCCGCAACGCCGCCACCAGTCGGTCGTCCACGTCCGCCGGGATCGGGCGGTACCGGGCCAACCGGCCGGCCACGTGCCGGTGGGTGAGCTCCGCGGGCGCGACCCCCTCCCGGAGCACACGTTCCACCAATTGTTCGACATTCATGGGCACACCGCCTCGATCCGGCTGGTTGGAGTCGAGCAACGGCGGCCCCGCGCGCCGCACGGCGCACGACCTGGGCCCCGCGGCGTTCGTTCGGTGGAAATGGGGGTTCTCCTGCCGGGCCGGCCACCAGGGCAGCACCGCCGAGCGGTGGCGTACCGCAGGGCGAGGCCCGGGCCGCGTCGAACGGGGTGCCTGTCCGCTGGTGGGTCAGCCGCCGCGGGCATCCGTGCGGAACCGCCGCCGGGACGCCCACCCGGGGCCCGGCGCAGCCACAGACCGGGGAGGGGCGTCGCTTGTTGCCCAGCTTGTCCACCACGACACCCGGCAGGGGGCGGCCGCGCTCGGTGCCGGAACTGCTCGACCAAGGCCTGCGCCTCTACCTCGACCACTTCGGGGCCTTGTTCGTGATCCCGCTGCTCACTGGCCTGATCGGCTGGGTGCTCGTCTTCACCGGGCACCGCGTGCCCGTGGCCCTGCCCCCCCAGGCCCCGGCCCTGTTCCGCGCCCTCACCGGCGGGGGCCGCTTCGCGCCCCCGATCTGGGGGAGCCTGGTGAGCGCGGCCGTCACGCTGCTGGGGTGGGCGACCCTGCTGTTCCTGGCCGGCCGGGCGGCCGCCGGAATGGCCCTGCCTCCCCTCCCCCAGGCGGCGGCCGCGGGGCTGCGGCGCCTGTGGCCCCTGCTGGTCACCTCGCTGGTCGTGGGCCTGGTCGGGGCGGTGGGGGTGGTACTCCTGATCGTGCCCGGGGTCTTCCTCCTCACGCGCTGGACGGTCGCGCCCGTGCTGGCCGTCGTGGAGGAACGCCGGGCCAGCGCGGCCCTCGGCCGCAGCTACGCGCTGGTGCGCGGCCTGTTCTGGCACACCCTGGGCGCCTCGCTGCTGGGGTCGCTGGTCTCGGCGGTCGCCCTGCTGGCGCTGACGGTGGTGGGCCTGTTCCTGGCGCCGCTGCACGGGGCGCTGGGCCTGGAGTTGCGCGCCCTCTGGCAGGTCGGCGCCAGCGCCCTCATCGGGCCCTACGTGCCCTGCGTCCTGGTCCTGCTGGCGGCGGACCTGCGCACCCGCAAAGAAGGCTCAGATCTCGGGGGCTCAGATCTCGGGGGCTCGGATCTGGGAGGCTCGGATCGGGAGGGCTCGGCCGGGGCCGCCTGGCCGCGGACGTGAGGCCACGCCCAGCAGCGCCGCGCCGGGGCGTGGCGCTGCTGGTGCTGGCCGCCCTGGCCTCCCTGGCCGGCGCATCCGGGGGCGGCTCGGCGCGGGCGGCGTCTCGGGCCGGGGTGGTACCCTGGACACGCTACCGGGCGGCGGCCGCAGGCGCCCTGCCCGCCGCGGCGGGGGGCCCGCTGACGGTGCCGGCCGCCTCGCCCCTGCGCGCCTCCGCCGTGCGCCTGCCCTCGGGGGCCCTGCTGCCGGTCGCGCCCGCCCTGGTCGTCCAGGGCTTGCGCGCCGCCCCGGGGAGCCCGGCCGGGCTCCTGGCCCGCCACGCCCTGGCCGGCGTGGCGGCGGCACCGGAGGCCCCCCCGCCGGCCGCCTCCCTGGGGCCCGTGGAGGCCCGCTATGCGGCCATCCTCCGCTCCCCCGCCTTCGCCGCCGCCCGCCCCGGGCCCCTCTGGTGGCTGGGTCGGCTGGCCGCCGCCGCGCGCC
>DAHWHV010000036.1 GCA_027335545.1 Clostridia bacterium | reverse complement strand
CTGCGCCGCCCACCTCCGCGGCCGCCCACCTCCACGGCCGCCCACCTCCGCGGCGCCGGAGGGTCTGCGGCTGGCGGAGGGTCTGCGGCTGGCGGAGGGTCTGCGGCTGCGCCGCCCACCTCCGCGGCCGCCCACCTCCGCGGCCGCCCACCTCCGCGGCCGCCCACCTCCGCGGCGCCGGAGGGTCTGCGGCTGGCGCCGCCCACCTCCGCGGCGGCGGAGGGTCTGCGGCTGGCGCCGCCCACCTCCGCGGCCGCCCACCTCCGCTGACCGAGGGCAGCCCCGAGTCGTGCTATTCTAGCATCGTCGGCGTGGACCGCGGGGGCGGTGTCGACCGGGCGCGGCCGCGCCCCGGGCGACACCGCCCCGCGAATCGGGCCCACACGGGGAGGACCCGACTTGGCTCTCTGTATCGGCGCCCACCTCTCCATCAGCAAGGGCCTCCCCCAGGCCGTCCGGCAGACCACGCGGATCGGCGGGGACAGCTTCGGCTTCCACACGCGCAACCCGCGCGGCTCCGGGTCGCGCACCATCCCGCCGGAGGAACGCGCCGAATTCGCCGCAGCGGCGGAGGGCGCGGGCCTGGCCCCGCCCGTCGGCCACCTCCCGTACGTGATCAACCTGGGCTCTGAGCGCGACATCTGGGACTTCGGTGTCCGCGTTGTTGGCGAAGACCTGCGCCGTTGCGACGAATTCGGCGCGCGGGCCATCGTCCTGCACCCCGGCCACCACACCCCTGGGGCGCTGGAGCGGGGCCTCGACCGCGTCGTGGCCGGCGTGCGCGCGGCCCTGGAGGCGGCGGGCCCGGGCACGTGCCTCCTCTGCCTGGAGGGCATGGCCGGGCAGACCGGGGAGATCGGCAGCCGGCCCGAGGAGTTGGGGGCCATCCTGGAGGGCGTGGGCCCCAACCCCAGACTCGGCGTCTGCCTGGACACCTGCCACCTGTTCGCCGCCGGCTGGGACATCCGCACGCACGCGGGCATCGACGCGATGCTCGCCGCCTACGCGCCCCACGTCGGGCTGCAGCGCCTGCGGGTGCTGCACCTCAACGACAGCAAGTTCCCGCTGGGCAGCCACCGGGACCGGCACGAACGCCTGGGGCAGGGAGAGATCGGCCGCGCCGGCCTGACGGCGGTCCTGACCCACCCCGTGCTGGCGGCCCTACCCATGATCATCGAGACCCCGGTCGAGGACTATGACGCGTACGCCGGGGAAATCTCCACGGCGCGCCGGCTCGCGGAGGGGGGTTGATCGCATGCGCTACGTGGCGCGCATCCAGGTCGGGGAGATCGCTGCGGCCCACCACCTGCCGGGATACCCCGGGCCCTGCGCCGAGCCCCACGGCCACAACTACGGCTTTGAGGTCACCGTGGGCGCCGACGCCCTGCACCAGGACATGATCGTGGACTTCTCGCTGATCAAGGGGGTGTGCCGACGCCTAGACCACACCTCCCTCAACGACGACCCGGACCTAGCGGCCCCGCCGCACCGGCCCACCACCGAGCGCCTGGCCGAGGTGGTCGCCGGGCGCATCCAGCGCGCCCTGGACGCGCTCCCCAACCGCCCCCGCCTGCTGGCCCTAGCGGTGAGCGAGACCCGCCACCACGAGGTGGTCTTCACCCCGTGACGCCACTGCTGCCGGTGGTGGAGGTCTTCGGTCCCACCCTGCAGGGCGAGGGGGCGCAGGTCGGGACCAAGACGATGTTCGTGCGCCTGGCCGGCTGCGACTGGGCCTGTGCCTGGTGCGACACCCCGTACAGCTGGCGGCCCGGCGACCTGGCCGCCGTCGAGCGCCTGGGGGCGGAGACCATCCTGGGGCGGCTCCTGGCCGCTGACGCCGCCTGCCGGCGCGTGACCCTCAGCGGGGGGAACCCGGCCCTGCACGACTGCGCGCCCCTGGTCGCCGCCCTGCGGGCCGCCGGCTACCGGGTGCACCTGGAGACCCAGGGCAGCCTCGCCCCGGCCTGGCTGGCGCAAGTCGACGCCCTGACCATCTCCCCCAAAGGCCCCAGCTCCGGCATGGCCCCGGACTGGGCCGGGCTGGCGGCCACGCTGCGCGCGGCGGCCGGACCGGGCCCCGGCCCCCTGGTGGACCTCAAGGTCGTCGTCTTCGACGACGCGGACCTGGCCTTCGCCCTGGAGGTGCGGGGGCGCCACCCCGAGGTGCCCCTGACCCTGCAGGTGGGCAACCGGGTGGGCGTCGACGACACCCCCGCCTTGCTGGCCAAGCTGGCGCACCTCGCGGACCGGGTCCTGGCCGAACCGCGCTGGCAGGGGGTGCGGGTGCTGCCCCAGCTGCACGTCCTGCTCTGGGGGAACCGGCGGGGGGTGTAGGGGCGGCGCCCGCGGCCCCTACACCCCCCTGCCCCCGGACCGGGGGGAACGCCCCACCGATCCCTGGCGCCAGTGGCCGCCGCCCGCTGCCGGTCCAGAGATCGCCCCGCCCCCGGCCCACCTGCCCCCCGCGGCGGGCCGCGCTCGGCCCTGCCTGGGCCGCAAGCGCCGCCGCCCCTGCCCACGGCCCCTGCCTGGAGGAAGGGTGATCGTCCTTGGCGAGCCCCACGGACAGCGCAACGATTCGGGCCCCGGGCGCGGGCGGCCCGGGACGGGCCGTGGTCCTGCTCTCGGGCGGCCTGGATTCCACGGTCTGCCTCGGGGTCGCCCTGCGCGCCGGCCACGAGGCGTGGACGCTCTCCTTCGACTACGGCCAGCGCCATCGCGCCGAGCTGGGCGCGGCAGCCGCCGTGGCGGACGCCTACGGCATCCCCGCCAGCCGCCGCCGGGTGGTGGACCTGGCCGGGCTCTTCCGCGGCTCGGCCCTCACCGGCGAGGCGGAGGTGCCCCTGGACCGCACACCCGCGGAGATGAGCGAGGCCGTGCCGGTCACCTACGTGCCGGCGCGCAACCTGGTCTTCCTCTCCATCGCCCTGGCGGTCGCCGAGCCGCTGGGGGCCGCCGACCTCTTCATCGGCGTCAACGCCCTGGACTACTCGGGTTACCCGGACTGCCGCCCGGAGTTCATCGCGGCCTTCGAGGCGGCGGCCCGTCTGGGGAGCGCGGGTGGCGCCCGCGTGCACACGCCCCTCGTCCACCTGAGCAAGGCGCAGATCGCCCGCCTCGGACAGGGGATCGGGGCGCCGCTGCACCTGACCCTCAGCTGCTATCAGGGCACGGTGCCCGCCTGCGGCCGCTGCGACGCCTGCCTGCTGCGGCGCAAGGGCTTTGCCGAGGCGGGCCTGGAGGACCCTCTGCGGTACGCACCGGGGGCGTGAACCGCCGGGGGCGGCGCGGGGCGGGCCGGC
>DAHWHV010000032.1 GCA_027335545.1 Clostridia bacterium | reverse complement strand
GTGCGCCGCCCTCCGACCGACGCCGCGGGCCGATCCCGGCAGCGCGGCGACCGACGCGGGTGCGGGCCGGCGCCGCTGGTCCACTCCGGCGGCCCCCCTGGTCCGCCGTCCAGCCCCTGGCCTCGCACGGAGCGCGCGGCGAAGCCGCCTCGCCTCAGCCCCCGACCCGCGCGGCGCGCTCCGCCTCCACCTGGGCGACGACCTGTCGGGCCAGTCCGGCCAGGGCCGCGTCCTCCATCGGCGGGTTGTGCAGCCCGGGGCGGATGTCCCGGTAGTAGCGCTCCAGGGGGAGCGTGCGGCTGAGCCCGGCGCCGCCGACCACCCGCAGCGCCAGATCCACGACGTGGAGGCCGGCGTCGATGACGACGAGCTTGCAGGCGGCGATGGCCCCGCCCATCTGCGGCCGGGCCCCCGGGTCCTCGTCCCAGCGCCGGGCCAGGGTGAACAGGAGGTTGTAGGCCGGCAGCAGGTGCCGCTGCATCTCCCCCAGCTTCTGCTGGATGTGGGGCACCTCGGCGATGCTGCCCGGCAGCGAGTTCGGGCGGCGCTCCACGGCGTAGCGGGTCGCGAAGTCGACCGCGGCCCGGGCGACGCCCAGGTAGGCCGCGGGGATGTGCAGGTTCCAGCCGGCCGACGGGCCGCTACGCACCTCGGCCCCCGCATCGGGGGCGCTGGCGCGGGCCCGCGGTTCCAGCAGGGCCTCCTCCGGCACCTCCACCCCGTCCAGGATCAGGTCGTGGCTCCCCGTCGCCCGCATGCCCAGGGCGTCCCACGTCTCCACGACGCGCAGACCGGCGGCCGTGCGCGGCACCAGGAAGGAGGCCGTGCGCTCCAACTCGGCGGCGTGGGCGGAGACGACGAAGGCCTCCAGGGCAGGCGCCATCGTGGTGAAGGTCTTGCGCCCCGTCAGCACCCAGCCGCCCCCCGCCCTGGGCCGGGCCTGGGTCGTGGGCCGGCCGCCGCGGCTTGGGCTCCCCGTCTCCGGTTCGGAGACGGCGGCGTTGATGCACGCGCCGGTCGCCACCGCCGCCCGGAACACCTGCTGGATCGCCTCGGGCGGCCAACTCGGGCTTTGGGCCTGCTTACCCAGCGTGAACAGGTGCCACCCCACGGCCAGCGCCGTGGAGCCGTCCCCGCGGGCCAAACGCTCCTGCCCCAGGACCATGGCGAACACCCCGCCCCCCCCGCCGCCGTATGCCAGGGGTACGGTCAGCCGCAGGTAGCCGGCCTGCCGCAGGTCCTCCAGGTTCTCGTGCGGGAAGGTCCCGTCGCGATCGTGTCGGGCGGCTCGCTCCGCGCAGCGGTCGGCCAAGGCCGCCGCCGTGGCCAGGAGCGTCCGCTCCGAGTCGTCTTGGCAGTAGAAGTCATCGGGCAACACCACCAGCAGGTCCCTCCCGCGGCACGGGCGCCACGTCCGTGGCGCCTCCCGTTCTTCGGTCGGTGGACCCCCGGGCCCTGCCGCAGGGCGTCCGTCGCCCCTGGCCGGGGGTGGCGCGCGCGGGCCCGGCCCGCCGGGCACCGGTGGCCCCTGGGCAGAGGGAGTCTGGGCCCCGGCAGGGCACCCGCCCCCACCGCGGTCCGGGGGGGGCGACGGCCGAGCCAACCGGCGGCGGACGCCCCTCGCCCGCCTGCCCCCAACACCCCTGGGCGGCCGGGGAGCAATCTCTCGGCCGCCGGTGCAGGAATTCCGCCGCCGGCCGGCGATTTGGAGGGAGTACGTCACGCCGTCCGCAGCGCCCGCCGGGAGGCGATCGGTTTGCCCCACAGCCTGCCCCGATCCGCGGTCGCGGCCCTGGTCGCCGCCGCCCTCGCGGCCCTGCCCGGGGTCGCCCTGGCCACGGGCGGAACCCCGGTGCTCGCCCGCCTGGCGCCCCTCGGGGCGGCGGCAGGGGCCACGCTGACCCTCTTCGGCTCGGGTTTCGGTCCCCAGGGCCCCGGCGCGCAGGTCCTCTTTCTCGGCCAGGACGTGACCGCTCCGGCCCAGCCGGCCCACATCCTGAGCTGGACCGGGACCACCGTGCGCGT
>DAHWHV010000635.1 GCA_027335545.1 Clostridia bacterium | reverse complement strand
ATGCGCCGTCGCCAGCGAGACCCCCAACACGGCGTTGGCTCCCAGCCGACCCTTCTGCTCGGTGCCGTCGAGTTCCCGCAACCGGGCGTCCACGCGGCCCTGATCCTCCGCCGGCAGGCCCACCACGCCGGGACCCAATTCCCGGTTCACCGCACGTACCGCCGTCGATACGCCGCGCCCCAGGTAGCGGCCCGGGTCGCCGTCGCGCAGTTCCACGGCCTCCCGGCTGCCGGTGGAGGCGCCTGACGGCACCGACGCCCGCCCCCGCCATCCGCCCTGAAGGAGGACGTCCACCTCCACAGTGGGGTTGCCGCGGGAATCCAGAATCTCCCGTCCCTGAACCTCGGCGATCAGCGGCAAGGGCGGTGTCCTCCTTGTCGTCCTTACGGGTCGTCCTTACGGGTCCGTGTCGTCCTTACGCGTCGTTTCTCTGGTCGTCGTGGTCGAGTAGGCTCCGGCCGCTCATCGCGGCTGGCTGGGGCAGGCCCAACAATTCCAGCAGGGTGGGGGCGACATCCGCCAGGCGCCCCCCGGCCCGGAGGCGGGCCCCCGGGCGACCCACGAGGACGCATGGGACCGGATTGGTCGTGTGGGCGGTGTGCGGGGCCCCCGTGTGCGGATCGAGCATCCTTTCGGCGTTCCCGTGGTCCGCCACGACCAGCCCCACCCCCTGCCGCTCGCGCAAAGCCTCCAGGATCTGCCCCAGGCCCCGGTCGGCTGCGGCGCAGGCGGTCCGGGTCGCGGCCAGGGAGCCGGTGTGACCCACCATGTCGGGGTTGGCGAAGTTGACGACGAGCAGGCCGTGGGCACCGCCGCGAATCGCCTCGACGGCGCACGCCGCCACCCCCTGGGCGCTCATCTCCGGGCAGAGGTCGTAGGTCGCCACGCGCGGAGACGGGATCAGGGCGCGATCCTCGCCGCTCTCCGGGGCCTCCGCCCCGCCGTTGAAGAAATAGGTGACGTGCGCGTACTTCTCGGTCTCGGCGATCCGCAACTGGCGCAGGCCCGCCCGGCTGACCACGGCCCCCAACCCGTCCGGGACGGCCATCGCCGGAAAGGCGGCCGGCAGGGGCCAGTCGGCCTCGTACGGGCACATGGAGGCGAAGAACTGCACACACGGCCACGGGCGTGGGAAGGCGCTGAAATTGGGGTCGGTGAGGGCACGCGTCAGCTGCCTGGCCCGATCCGCGCGCCAGTTGAAACAGATCACCGCATCCCCCGGGCGGACGGCGCCCACGGGGTCCAGGACCGTCGGGCGCAGAAACTCGTCGCTCTCGGCGTCGCGGCCGTTGGGCGCCATCCGCAGCGAGGCCGCCGCCAGGGCGCTGCGGTAGTCCGCGGCGCGGGGGGCCTGCCCAAGCAGGGCGGAGAAGGCCTGGGCCGTGCGATCCCAACGCTGATCCCGATCCATCGCGTAGTAGCGCCCGCTGAGGCTCGCCAAGCGCCCGACACCCAACTCGGTCATCCGCTGCTGCACGGTCGCCAGGTCGCCGGCCACCGTCCCCGGCGGGGTGTCGCGACCGTCCGCGATCGCGTGGACCCAGACCTCGGGGACCCCCTCGCGGCGCGCCAGTTCCAGCAGGGCCAGCAGGTGGCCCAGGGAGCTGTGGACGCCGCCCTCCGAGCAGAGGCCGACCAGGTGCAGTCGCGCGCTGCGGCCCACCGCGCAGGCGGCACGCAGGGCGTAGTTGGCGAAGAACTCCCCGTCAGCGATCGCCCGGTCGATGCGCGTGAGGGATTGCAGCACCACCCGCCCGGCGCCGAGGTTGAGGTGGCCGACCTCCGAGTTCCCCATCTGCCCATCGGGCAAGCCCACGTCCCCACCGGAGGCCGCCAGGATCGTCCGCGGACAGCGGGCCCACAGCCCATCCATCTGGGGGGTCTCCGCCTGGCACACGGCATTCCCCGGGCCCGCCGGGGCCAGCCCCCACCCGTCCAGGATGATCAGCGCCACGCTCACGCCCGCGCCTCCCCCTCGGCCGCGGCCGCGCAAATCGCGGCGAACTGGCGGGCCTGCAGGGAAGCCCCGCCCACGAGGGCGCCGTCGGCACGCCCGGCCTCCCAGAAGGCCCGGCAGTTCTCAGCGCTCACGCTGCCGCCGTACAGCAGAGGCACGCCACGACCGGGGCCCCAGCAGGCGGCCAGCGCCGCGGCGACGACGGCCAACCCCGCGGCGCAGTCCTCGGGACCGGCCGCTCGACCCGTGCCGATGGCCCAGACCGGTTCGTACGCCACGGCCAGGGGCCCGGCCTCCGAACCGGCCAGGGCGGCCCGCACCTGGCGGCCGAGCACGGCGGCCGTGTCTCCGTCCCGTCGCTCCTGCTCCGTCTCGCCCACGCAGAGAATCGGCTGCAGACCCTGCCGCCAACACGCCCGCAACTTGCCGGCCACCTGCTGGTCCGTCTCCGCGAACAGGCGCCGCCGCTCGGAATGGCCCACAATCACGTGCGTACACCCGCAGGCGGCGAGCATGGGGGCGGTAACCTCGCCGGTGAAGGCGCCCGCATCCTCCCAAAACACGTCCTGCGCGCCGAGGCGGACACCTGGCCGCAACACCTCGCCCACGGCCGTCAACGCCGTAAAGGGCGGGCAGACCACCACCTGCACCCCGAGGAGCCCCCCCGGGAGTTCCGCACAGAGTTCGCGCCCCAGGGAGGCACCGCCCCGGGGCACACCGGCCTGTGCCTTCCAATTGCCAACGACCCACCTCACGAGCGGCCCTCCAGGGCGACGATGCCCGGCAGCGAGCGACCCTCGAGGTACTCCAGCGACGCCCCGCCGCCCGTGCTGATGTGGGAGATGCGCTCGCCCAGTCCGAGGGCACGCAGGGCAGCG
>DAHWHV010000629.1 GCA_027335545.1 Clostridia bacterium | reverse complement strand
CGCCAGCGGCGGCGGGGCCTGGGTCAGGTCGATCTCCACGGGCTCCCCCTCCAGGTCTCCCGCCAGCAGCCGCGCCCGCATCTCGGCCCGGCGCTCCCGCACCGCCTGCCGCCGCTGCTCCAGCTCGGCCGGGTCCTCCTCGGCCATCCCGGGCAGCCCGCCCCCCAAGATGGCCTCCAGTGGGTTGCGCGCCGCCGGCCGCCGCGCCGGCAGGGGGACCAGCGCATCCAGCAGCCGCTCGACCGTTTGCTCCTCGGCCGCAGCGGCGACCTCCAGGGCGAGTTCGGCCCTGACCATGCGCAACGCGGCCTCGACGAGGTCGCGGACCATGGAGTCCACGTCGCGCCCCACGTAGCCCACCTCGGTGAACTTCGTGGCCTCCACCTTCATGAAGGGAGCCTTGACCATGCGGGCGATGCGGCGCGCGATCTCCGTCTTGCCCACGCCCGTCGGCCCGATCATCAGGATGTTCTTGGGCACGACCTCGTCGCGCAAGGCATCGGGCAGCGCCCGTCTGCGGTGGCGGTTGCGCAGCGCGATGGCCACGCTCCGCTTGGCCGCCGCCTGGCCGATGATGTGCCGGTCCAACTCGGCGACGATCTGCCGCGGCGTGAGGTCCCCCAGCCGCGCCGCGGGACGCGCGAAGCTTGGCCGCTGCGCCTCGGGCGCCCCCGCCGGCAGCGGGGTGTCGCCCGCGCGCCCACCCGGCCCCCGCACGCCGTCGCCGGTCCCCGCATCCGCTTCCCCGCCGATGGGCTCATCCGTTCCGCTGCTCAGTTCCGCTCCCTGTCTCCTCTGGTTCTCCTCTCGGGTCTCCTCTCGGGTCTCCTCTCGAGTCTCCTCTCGAGTCTCCTCTCGGGTCTCCGCCCGGGTCCACGCCCCGCGGCGCCCTGGGCCCCCCACCGCCAGCGGAGCGCCTCCGCGCGCCTCCGCCGCGGCGGACCGAACCCCGGGCTCCAGGCCCTCCGCCGCCGCCGACACCCCTGCCGCTGGGCAGCCCCCTGAGCGGGCGCTGCCACGCTCAGGCCTGGGGGGCCCTGGGTGCCCGGCTCCCCAGAGTGCCCGGCTCCCCGGAGGGATCGCCAGGCCCCGATCCGCCTCGACCCCGGCCCGGTCGGCCCCGCCGCGCCTCACAGTTCCTCCAGCGTGATCTCCCGGTTGGTGTAGATGCACAGGTCGGCCGCGATCTCCAGGGAGGTGCGCGCGATGTCCCGCGCCGGCAACGCGCTGTACCCGAGCAGGGCGCGCGCGGCGGCCACGGCGTAGGGGGCGCCGGAGCCGATCGCCGCGGCCGCGTCGTCCGGCTCGATCACATCGCCCGCCCCGGAGAGGATGAAGGTGTGCGCGCGGTCCGCCACCAGCAGCAGGGCCTCCAGCCGGCGCAGGACGCGGTCGCCGCGCCACTGCTGGGCCAGTTCCACGGCCGCGCGTGGCAGCGCCCCGCGCACCTGCTCCAGGCACGCCTCGAACTTGTCGAAGAGCGTCAGGGCATCGGCGCCCGAACCGGCGAAGCCCGCCAGCACCGAGCCGCCCCCCAGCCGGCGGAGCTTGCGCGCCCGCGCCTTGAGCACGATGTGCTGACCCTCGTTGGTCACCTGCCCGTCGCCGGCGAGGGCCACCTCCCCGTCGCGCCGGACCGCGAGAATCGTCGTGCTGCGGATGCGTGCCGGCATGCCTGCACCCCCCTCCCCTACGCTTGCCCACACCCGCTCCCCGCAGGGCATCAGCGATCCCGCAGAGCCCCCCCCCAGGGCCGCCGCCTCCCCACACCGTGCGCCGCCCGGGCCGGCGCCCGCCGGCTTCAGGCCCGCGGGTGGGCGCGATCGTACACCGCCTTGAGCCGCTGCCGGGAGAGGTGCGTGTACACCTGGGTGGTCGCCAGGCGGGCGTGGCCCAGGAGTTCCTGCACGGCGCGCAGATCCGCCCCGCCCTCCAGCAGGTGGGTGGCGAAGCTGTGCCGCAGCGTGTGCGGGTGCACGCGCCCGGTCACGCCCGCGGCGCGGGCGGCCGCGGCGACCTGGCTGCGTACGGAGCGCTGGGAGAGGCGACCGCCCCGCGCATGCAGGAAGACCGCCGGGCACGGGCCGACCGCCAGCGCGGGGCGCCCCGTCCGCAGATAGGCCCGCAGGGCGTCCGTGGCACACTCCCCCAGCGGCACCAGCCGCGCCTTCCCCCCCTTGCCCAGGACCCGCACGCGCCCGTCCGGCAGGTCCAGGTCCCCCACGTCCAGGCCGCAGAGTT
>DAHWHV010000625.1 GCA_027335545.1 Clostridia bacterium | reverse complement strand
CCCTGCGGCCGCCCCGCCTGCCGTGGCCCGGCCCCTGACGCAGCGCCGCCCCGGACCGCGCGCCCCTCAGGCGCCCCCGGGGCCGAGCAGCACCTTCAGGACGCCAGGCGCGCCGCGATCCAGCAGCTCCAGGGCCTCGGGGGCCCGGGTCAAGGCGAAGCGGTGGGTGATCATCCGCTCGGCGTCCACCGTCCCGTCGGCCAGCAACCGGAGCACCGGGCCGAAGGCCGCCCGGCTGTTGCGCGAGCCCAGGACGTCCAACTCCTTGCGCATCACGGCCACCGTGTCGAAGGTCACGGGCCCGCGGTTCCAGCCGACCAGCACCACCCGCCCGCCGTGGCGCGTGGCCGCGGTGGTCTGCAGCGTGCACGCGGCGGCACCGGTGGCCTCGAAGGCGACCGCCGCCAGTTCCCCGTCGGTGGCCCTGCCGACGGCCTCCAGAACCGACTCCGGCTCGGCAGCCACGGGGGAGGCCCCCAGCGCGCCCGCCACCTCGCGGCGCCAGGGGTCGCTGTCCACGACCAGGGCCCGGCAGCCACGGGCCCGCACCAGGAGTTGGGCGATGAGCAGGCCGATCGTGCCGGCGCCGAAGACCAGGGCGACCTGGCCGGCCTCGATGCCGGAGCGCTCCACGGCGTGGTAGGCGATGCTCAGGGGCTCGGCCAGCACCGCGACCTGATCGGGCAGGGCCTCCGGCACGGCCCGCAGCTGCGCCGCCGGGACGGACCACTGCCCGCGCAGCCCGCCGTCGGTATGCACGCCCAGGACGCGCAGGCGCTCACAGCAGTTGTAGCGGCCGTGGCGGCAGGCCACGCAGGCCCCGCAGGGCAGCAGTGGCTCGACCACGGCGCGCCGCCCGCCCAGCGCCCCCGCGTCGGCCCCGGGCAGGACGTCGACCAAGAGTTCGTGGCCCAGCACCCGCGGGTAGGTGACCATGGGCGAGGTGCCACGGTACGCAGACAGGTCGGAGCCGCAGATGCCCCCCAGGCGCAGGCGGACGCGCGCGTCCCCGGGCCCGGGCGGTGGGGCGTCGTCGGGCCGAACGGTGAGGTGGCGCGGCTCGGTGAGCACGACGGCCTGCATGGCGGCCTCCGAGGGGGGCTGGATGGGGGAAGCGGGGACGGCGGACGGAGCGACAGCGCGGCGCGGGCCCCGGGCGGTGCGCCCTTTGAGCGCAGCGTCCCAGCGATCAGGGAGACGAGTGCCACGAGCCTAGCATAGCGGAGGCAGACCGCGACGCCCGTAGAGGGCCCTGCCCGGGATCGCCGGCGAGCGGGGGGGCCACGCGATGGCCCGCGATGGGGTCGACGGTGTCCGGGCCCGCCCAGGCGGTCGCCAGGAAAGTCCCCCCGGGCGGTCTCCGCCTCCCGCTCCGCGCGCGGCCGGGTCCCGTGGGCCTGGGACAGGGCGTGGGCCAGCCGGGCGGAGCCCCTGGGAGACCGGGTCAACGGGCCGCCACGGCAGCGCGAGGCACCGTTGACCCGGTCGACGCATATGGATATGGTGATTCACCGATGAGCAGCGAGGTACCCGATGACTCGGGCGGTACCTCATGACTCGGGCGGTACCCGCTGACCGGGGAGGTGCCCGATGGACGATAGGACGCGGGAACTCGTGGCGGTGGCGGCCGCGATGGCCAGCGGTTGTCCGGACTGCCTCCAACAGCACGTGGCGGCGGCGCGCCGCCTCGGGGTGAACTCGGACCAGTTGCGCGAGGCGGTGAACATCGGGCGCACGGTTTCCCTGCGGGCGAAGCTCGGCATGGACGGCGTCGCCCGGGCCCTGCTGGGGGAAGGCGAACTCGCGCTGGTCTCGGCGGAGGGCGGCTGCGGTCCCGACTGCGGCTGCCGGAAGGGGGCCTGAATGCCATGCGGGTCCGGGTGTTCGATCCCGAGATGTGTTGCGCGAGCGGGGTCTGCGGGCCGGCGCCGGACCCTGCGCTGATCGGCTTCCAGGAGGCTGTCCAGCGATTGCGGGCCGAAGGTGTGGACGTGCAGCGCTACCAACTCAGCCGGCAGCCCCAGGCGTTCGTGGGTATGCCCCAGGTCTACCAGCTCCTGCTCCAACAGGGGGCATCGGCGCTCCCGGTGGTCACCGTCGACGGGCAGGTCGTGAGTGTGGGCTCCTACCCGAGCTATGCCCAGTTGAAGGCGCCTCGTCCTGCGGCGGTGCCCGCTGCCGTCGCCGGCCCGCCAAGCGGCTGCGGTTGCGGCGGCGGTCGGTGCTGCTAGGACGCTGCTGCAAAGGTCTCCCGGGCCGGCTGCGGCGACTCCCGGGCCGCTGTCGAACGAACACCGCCGTCCGTCCCTCCACCACCCGGCGGGCGGGCCGCGCGCAACGCGGGCCACAGCACTCGGAGGACGGCGCGGCAGGAGCGGGCCCTGGCAGCACCCGCGCTGGTCCAGCAGGGACGAGGTGTCCCTTTCCCGATGGAGGGTCGCCTGCGCCGGGGGTGCTGCTGTGGCGCGTCACCTGTTCTTCTCCGGCAAGGGGGGCGTCGGCAAGACGTCCCTGGCGTCAGCGACGGCCGTCCGGCTGGCCGACACGGGACAACGGACCCTGCTGGTGACGACCGACCCCGCCTCGAACCTGGCCGATGTGTTTGAGCAGGAGATCGGCGCGAGCCCGCGGCCGATCTCCGCCGTGCCCGGGCTGGACGCCCAGGAGATCGACGCGGTGGCGGCGGCGCGCACGTACAGGGACAAGGCCCTGGCGCCGCTGCGCGGCCTGTTACCCCAAGGGGTGCTGCGCACCGTCGAGGAGCAGATGAGCGGCTCCTGCGCGGTGGAGATCGCCGGATTCGATGAGTTCATCGCCTGCGTGGTCGCTGCACATTGCACATAGAAGACAGCGCGCGCCGACCGGTCACACGCTGCGCCTGTTGGAGCTTCCGCTCGCCTACAGCGAGCAGTTGGCCGTCAAGGCCCACGGCTCGGCGGCCAGCGCCGAGGTGGACCGGCGGGAGGCCGCTCGCCTGCAACAGGCGTTGGCCCTGCTCAGGGAACCGGAGCGGACGCTGCTCTCTTTCTTCGTGTATCCCGAGGCGACGCCGCTGGCCGAGGCGCAACGCGCTGCCGCCGAACTGGGCGCCATCGGGCTGCAGAGCCGACTGGTTGTGGTCAACCAGGTCCTTCCGGAGGAGGTGTGTGTGCACCCCCTCTTTCGCAAGCGCTGGGAGATGCAGCAGCGCTATTGGCGGGAGATCCCGTCGATGTTCCCTGGCGCGGAGGTCCGCAGCGCCCCCCTGCAGGAGCGCGAGGTGATCGGTCTGGACCGCGTGCGGCGACTCGCCGCCGCGGTGTTCGGGCGGCCGCCAGGCGCCTGCGGAGGCGGGGGCTGAGCACTCAGGGGCTCTGGCGCGAGCGGCCGGGCGGCACGCCGTGCCGTCCCCTCAGGTTGGCGCGGGGTCGAGCCCGGTGGCGAACCCCATGCGGCGGATGTTCGCGCCGGGGCGCAACGCCCCGTCCGGACAGCCCTGCGAGAGCTGGGGCCAGCCGGCGGCGGCGGCCCACCAGGCGGGGGCCTGAGGGCGGAGCGCTGAAGGGGGAGCGCCGCGGGAGGCTCGGTCCGCTGGAGCGCGCTGCCGTCGCGCGCTTTGCCGTGCAGCCCGCGCTCCGCCTGGCCGTCGCCATGCGCGCCTACCCGTGAGGCGTCCGCGCGGGCCAGGGCGGGGGGCGCGCCAGCGCACCGCCGCCGCCAGCCGTCGCCGACCGGTCCGCCGCCGCCAGTGGCCCGCCCGCTTCGCCGGCGG
>DAHWHV010000623.1 GCA_027335545.1 Clostridia bacterium | reverse complement strand
TCTACCGCGCCGGCCGCGCCGGCGCGCCGCCGGCGCGGTAGAGGCGGACGACGGCGGCGGCGGTGCGGCGCAGGTCGGCCCCGGTTTCCAGCAGGGCCCGGGTGCGGCTCCGGGGGCCCGGGGCCAGGGGGAAGGCCGCCGTGAACGGCCCGCGGGGGGTGAGCAGGCCCTCCCAACCGGCCCCCAGGACCCCGGCCAGGGCGACCACGGGGACACCGGCGCGCGCCGCGTGGCCGGCTACCGCCCAGGGGGCCTTGCCCATGGCCGTCTGGGCGTCCAGGGCCCCCTCGCCCGTGAGGCAGAGCGTGGCCCCGGCGAGGTGGCCGGGCAGGCCGACGGCGGAGGCGACCGCCTCGGCCCCGGGGCGGAGTTCCGCCCCCAGGGCGGCGGCCAACCCGAAGCCGGCGCCGCCGGCGGCCCCAGCCCCGGGACGGTCCCGGAGCCTCCTCCCCGTCGCGCTCTCCAGCACGTCGGCCAAGCGGCCCAGGCCCGCCTCCAGGGCCGCCACGGTGGCGGGGTCGGCGCCCTTCTGCGGGCCGAAGACCCGCGCCGCACCGCTGGGGCCCAGCAGGGGATTGCCCACGTCCACCAGCAGCACCCAGGGGAGACCCGTCAGCCAGGCGAGGCCGGAGAGGTCGATCCGGTCCAGGTGCGCCAGGGCGGCCCCCCCCGGGGGGAGCTCGGCCCCGGAGGCGTCGAGCAGGCGCGCCCCCAGGGCCGTCAGCAGCCCCGTGCCACCGTCGCTGGTCGCGCTGCCGCCCAGGGCGAGCCAGATACGCCGCGCCGGGCCCCGGCGCAGAGCCGCCCGCAGCAGTACGCCGGTGCCGGCCGTGCTGGCCGTGGCGGCGGCGCGCGGGCTGGGGGTCAGGCGGCCGAGGCCGGAGGCGGCGGCCAGATCGACGGCCAGCGTGCCCTCCGGGAGCAGGGCAAAGCGGGCGCGGCGGCCAGGGCCCCAAGGGCCTGGCACGAGGGCGCTGCCGTCCTGCCCCCCCAACGCCCGCGCCAGGACCCGGGAGGTGCCGTCGCCCCCGTCCGCCATGGGCACGGCGAGGGTGAGGGCGTCGGGGTGGGCCTCGGCGGCGCCGGACAGGATGGCCGCGGCGGCGTCGGCGGCGGCCATCGCCCCCTTGAAGGCGTTGGGGGCGGCCACGATCAGCGGCCCCGCTGCCGCCTGGGAGCCGCGGCTGGGGGGGGATGCGTTCGCCTGCCTCATGTGCGCCTCCCGTTGCGATCAGATGCTTCGCTGTTTGCCATGGTCGGAGCGTATGTTCCCCTGCCAGGCCATCCTCAGCCGATCCTCGGCGGGCGATGTCGGAGCGTGGCGTCCATGTCCGCTCCAGCCCCGCGGCTGCCCGCGTGGCGGCGGGCAACCGCGGCCGCCGCGCACCCGGGGTCCGGGGCCGGGCCCGGATCGGCCCCGGACCCGGCGGCCCGGGCGCCTGGCCCCGTGGACCTCCCCGCCCGGGTCCCGCGGCCCAGGCAGGATGCGTCGCGCCGGGCGCGAAGGCTGCAGGTGCCGGACGCGGGTCCGGCGGCGCGTGTCCGGGATCAGGCAGGGAGAGGGACGGTGCGGTGATGTCCGGCACGCCCCCGCCGGGACGCGGGGGAGCGATCACGCTCCAGGCCTTGGGAGAGCTGGTCCGGGCAGCGCGGGAGGCCAGGGGCCTCAGCCTGGCGGACGTGGAGGCCACCACGCACATCCGCGCCCGCTACCTGGAGGCCATCGAGGCCGGGCGCCTGCACGAACTCCCCGGGGAGGTCTTCGCCAAGGGGTTCCTCCGGACCTACGGCAACCTCCTGGAGCTGGACGGGGCCGCCCTGGTGGAGGACTACAAGGCCGCAGTGGCCGAGCCGGCCCGGAGCGCCCCCGCCGCGGCGCACCCGGGGCGGGGACCGGCGCAGCGCCGCCGCCGCAGGC
>DAHWHV010000570.1 GCA_027335545.1 Clostridia bacterium | reverse complement strand
GCGGCCACGCCGTAGGCGGCGAGCAATCCGGCCATGTGATCTTCCTCCGCCACCACACCACGGGCGACGGCCTGCTGACCGCGGCCATGGTGGCCGCCCTGCTCCGCCGCACCGGGCGCCCGCTCTCCGACCTGGCCGCCGTCATGCCCCGCCTCCCCCAGGTCCTGCACAACGTCGTCGTCGCGGAACGCGAGGCCTGGCAGGGCAACGCGCGCATCGCCGCGGCCATCGAGGGCGCCACGCGGGCCCTGGGGGAGCGCGGGCGCGTCCTGGTGCGGGCCAGCGGCACCGAGCCGTTGGTGCGGGTCATGGTCGAGGGGGAGGATGAGGGCCTGGTCCGGTCCGTGGCGGCCGCGCTCGTCGAGGTGGTGGCAGCCGAGGTGGGTGTCGTGTAAGCTGGGGCGGGAATCGGGGTCGCCGGTTTCCGGGCGTGTTCGTCGCGGGGCGCGGCCGAGGGGCCGGGAGTTCGTGGCCCGGACGGGGCGGCCGCGGGAAGGGGGTGGGTCGGTCCCGGGGGATGCGCACAATCTAAACAGCGCCTGGACTCCAGAGCGGCCAAGGCCCGCCGTGACCAACCCGGTCTGGAGTTGACGAGGAGAGGGGTTATCGAAGCATTCGGCGGATACCCTCCGGCCGTCCACGGTCGTAGCCGTCCCACAAATCCCGCGGGTGACCGCGGGGACAAAGGGGCGGCGGTGGAAGCGGTAGCCGCCCTGGCCACCGCTGGATCCTAGCGTGCCCACCCCCTGGCTTGCCATCCGGAACGACCAGAACTCCAGCAAACACGACACGCAGAGAACCTGCCGGCAGCACCCGAGGTCTTGGACCAGGGGACCGGCCAGGCGACCTTCCGTGCGACCCGGGGGCCACGCCTGCCGGCGGAGGTGCGTCGCGCCGCGGGCGGTGCCGCGGCCTGGGGCCGCCCCTGGCGGGGCATGGGCGTCGTCCGTCGCCGCACCCCGTCGGGGCCCTCGTCCCGATCTCGGCAGTCCCGATCTTGAGAGGGGGGCCTGGCCATGTGCGGTATCGTCGGTTACGTCGGGGAGCGGCAGGCCGTGTCCGTCCTGCTGGACGGGCTGAAGCGCCTGGAGTATCGCGGCTATGACTCGGCCGGCCTGGCCCTGGGGGGCCTGGGCGGCCGCCTGTCCGTGGAGAAGCGCGCCGGGCGGGTCGAGAACCTGGCCGAGGCCGTGGCCCGCGCCGACGGGCGTTGGGCGGCGGCGCGCTGCGGCATCGGGCACACGCGTTGGGCCACCCACGGCAGCCCCAACGACGCCAACGCCCACCCGCATGCCGACGAGGCCGGGCGCATCGCGCTCGTGCATAACGGCATCATCGAAAACCACGGGGAACTGCGGCGGGAACTCCAGGCCCGCGGGCACGCCTTCCGTTCCGAGACCGACAGCGAGGTGCTGGTGCACCTGCTGGAGGAGGCGCTCGCCGACGCCCCCGCTGTCCGGTCGGGCGGGTGCGCGCCCGGGGGGCCGCCCGCGGGGCCTGGGCAGGGGGAGGACACCACGGCCGGGCCGCGGACAGGTGAGGCCCGCGCCGTCCCGGCGGAGGGGGCCGAGGACCGAGGGCCCGGAGCGGGGGACCGCCTGCGGCGCGCGCTGGCCGCCGTGCTGCCGCGCTTGCGGGGCTCGTTCGCCCTGGCGGTGCTCTGGGAGGGGGAGCCCGATGTCCTGGTGGGTGTCCGCCAGCAGACGCCGCTGATCGTCGGGGTCGCCGCGCGCGAGCACTTCCTGGCCAGCGACGTGGCGGCCCTGCTGCCCTATACCCACGACGTGGTCGTGCTCGAGGACGGGGAGGTGGTGGAGTTGCGCCCCGGTTCGGCGCGGCTCTTCGCCTTCGACGGCGCGCCCCTGCCGGGACGCCCGCCGCAGACCATCGCCTGGGACGCGGCGGCGGCCGAGCGCGGGGGTTACGCCCACTTCATGCGCAAGGAGATCGACGAGCAGCCCGCCGCCCTGGGCCAGACCCTGGCGGGACGCCTGGGGCCGGCCGGACCGCACCTGGCCGAGCTGGACGACCTGGACCTGGCGGAGGCCAGGGCCGTGACCCTGGTCGCCTGCGGCTCGGCCCACCACGCCGCCCTCGTCGGGGCCGCCCTCCTGGAAGCCTGGGCGCGGGTGCCCGCCGTGGCGGATGTCGCCTCAGAGTTCCGCTACCGGGATCCACTGGTGTCCCCGGGCGACCTGGCGATCGCCGTCAGCCAGTCCGGGGAGACGGCGGACACGCTGGCGGCCCTGCGCGAGGCCCGGGCGCGCGGCGCGCTGGGGGTGGCGCTGGTCAACGTCGTCGGCAGCGCCATCGCCCGGGAGGCGGACGCCGCCGTGTACACGCTGGCGGGGCCGGAGATCTCCGTCTGTTCCACCAAGGCGTACACGACGCAGATCGAGTTGCTCTCCGTGCTGGCCCTGCAGGTCGCGGCGGCCCGCCGCGCCCTGCCGGAGGCCGAGGTGGCGCGCTGGGCCGCGGAGATCGCCCGGCTGCCCGGCTGGGCGGCGGAGGCCCTGGGCCTGGAACCGGAGATCCGGGGGATCGCGGAGTGGCTCGCGGGGTGCGACCACTGCTTCTTCCTCGGGCGCGGCCTCGACCGGGCGGTGGCCATGGAGGGACAGCTGAAGCTCAAGGAGATCTCCTACCTCCACGCGGAGGCCTACGCCGCGGGCGAACTCAAGCACGGGACCCTCGCCCTGATCACCGAGGGCACATCGGTGGTGGCGATCTTCACCCAGCCGGCCCTGGGGGCCAAGACGGCCTCCAATGTGGCCGAGGTGCGGGCGCGCGGGGCCCAGGTGGTGGGCCTGGCCACCGCCGGCCTGCGCGAGGTCGCCGCCCCCGTGTGCCAGCGGCTGCTCCTGCTGCCTGAGGTGCCAGCGCCCCTGGCTCCGGCGGTGGCGGCGATCCCGCTGCAGCTGCTGGCCTACCACACCGCCGTGGCCCGGGGCACCGACGTCGACAAGCCGCGGAATCTGGCCAAGAGCGTGACGGTGGAGTGAGGAGGGGAGCCGCGGCCCGCGCGCCGAATGCCAGGGGGCCTGGCCAGTCCCGCCAGGCGGCGGCCGGGGTACACTGGGTGAGATCTTGAGTGGGAAGGGTGCGGGAGCCATCGCCACGGAGTTTTCGTTCGATGCGGTCAGCCGCGTGGACATGGCGGAGGTCCAGAACGCCGTTCAGCAGGCGGGCAAGGAGGTGGCCACCCGCTACGACCTGCGGGGCGCCGGGGCAGGGATCGCCCTGGACGCCAAGGCGGGGACCGTCACGCTCACGGCGGCGGACGCGCAGCCCCTGGGGAGTTTGCTGGAACTGCTCCAGCAACGCCTCGCCAAGCGCGGGGTTTCGTTGCGGGCCGTACAGGCGGGGGAGCCGCAGCCGGCTTCGGGGGGCACCCTGCGGCAGGTGCTGACCTTCCAGCAGGGCATCCCGACCGAGAAGGGCAAGGAGTTGGTGCGCGCCCTGCGCGACGCCAAGCTGAAGGTCACCGCGCAACTCCAGGACGACCAGGTTCGGGTGAGTGGGGCCAAGAAGGACGACCTGCAGGCCGCCATCGCCCTGCTGAAGGCCGCGGACATCGGGCTCGACCTGCAATTCGTCAACTACCGCTGAGCGGCGAGGCGGCTGACGGGGTGCCGCGGGGCGGGCGGGGACGGCGGCGGGGCGCCGCCGTCCCCGCCCCGTCGTCACCCCGTGCTCGTCGCGCCCGCCGTGCCCGCGGGCGTG
>DAHWHV010000054.1 GCA_027335545.1 Clostridia bacterium | reverse complement strand
GGGGGCGCGGCGCCCGCCACCGCGCCGTGCCGCCGGGCGGCCCGTGCCTGCGACCGCAGACCGCGGCGCGGAACGACGCCAGCCGGTCGCAACCGCGGCCGCAGCCAGGGGAAAGGAAAGCCGAGGGCACGGGCTGAATAGCTCCCTCTGCCCCCGGGGCAGACCTTGAGGCGACACCGCGCGCCCGCGCCCCCCCGAAGCCCAGTCGGCAGGCCCCCTTGGGCCGTGCGCCCGCAGCCCCGTCCGCCCTCGGACCGCCCCGCGGCGGAACGCGGCGGCGGGCCCCACCGGTGGCCGGCGCGGCGGAACAAGGGCGCCGCGCGGGCCTTCTTGCTGGGCTGCGCTCCCGCGATCCCCCGCACAGGCCGAGCCCTCCCTGGCCGGCGACCACGAGGTTCGCGGGATGGCGCGCTGGTGCCCGTGCCCCGGGCCGCGGACGCCAGCCGGCCGGGCGGCGCGGCGCCGAGCGGCTTCCCGAGGATGGCGGCGCCGCCGCGCCGCTATGCAGAACCGTTATGTAGAAAGGAGGAAGGCCGCGCGCCATCCCTGGCCGTGGGCAAGACGGGGCCTCTGGGCCCCAGCCCCCGGATGGCGCGTTGCCGCCCCACCCATGGCCGACATCCTGGTCTACGGCGGCGAGCTGCCCGGCTGCGCCGCCGCCCTCTGCGCCGCGCGGCGCGGCGGGCCCGGCACCGAAGTGGTCCTCTGCTTCCCCGAATCCGCTCCCGGGGGGGTGGCCACCGTGGGCGGGCTCTGCGCCTGGGAACGGCGGCCCTGGACCCACGGCGGGCGGCGCGCCGACCCGCAGGGCGGCAGCTTTGCCCGCTGGCTGCACAGCACGGGTGCCGTCTTCGACCCCGAGGGACTCGCCGAAACGCTGCGCGCGGACCTCGCCGCGGCCGGGGTGCGTGTCCTCTCGGGGCACGAACTCCTGGAGGTGGTCCCGCAGACCACCCAGGGCCGGACCGGCCGCACAAGGGCGCGCCGGGCGCGCAAGGGTCCACCCACGGCGCTGGCCGCCGTCCGCCTGGGCGCGGCGACCGCCGTGGGCGAGGAGGGCGCCGCCACGCCTGGCGCGGAGGACGAGGAGGTCACGGCACGCGTCTTCATCGACGCCTCGGCGACCGGCCGGTTGGCGCGCCTGGCGGGGGTTCCGCTCAGCCCGGGGCGGGCCGACTGGGACCCGGACGCGCGCCAGATGGCCGCCACCCTGTTGTTCGCCGTCCAGGGCGTGGACTGGGAGGCCCTGGCGGCGGCGCGCGACGCCGCGGACAAACCCGTCTGGGGGCTCGCGCGCGAGGACGGGCCCGGGGGGCCGCGGCGCCTCTTCTGGGGCGGCCGGCAGGTGGCGGCCGCCGATCCGTTACTCGCCGCGTTCGCGGGGGCCCATCCCGGGGTACGCGTCGGGCCGCCGCGCGCGTGGGAGGGGGCGCCCGACACCTTCTGGCTGCAGTGCCTGCTCCTCTATGACGTGGACGCGCGGCGCCGCGCCTACGACGCGGGCACGGAGCGCGACGTGGCGCCCGCGCCGGAGGGAGCGCTGGACCTGGATGCGGCGTGGCGGCAGGCCCGTTCCCTGGCGGACGGCCCGGATCTACTCGGCTGCCTGCGCCGCTTTCCCGGTCTGGAGCGCGCGCGCATCGCCCGCGATGCCGACGGCCTGCCGCGCACCGGGGGCGTCCTCGTCGTCCGCGAGTCGGCACACGGCATGGGGGGGCGCCCCGACCCCTTCGCCGTGCGCGTGGAAGACGTGACCGGCGCCGGGGCGTTGCCCGGCGACGGCGTGGATTGGCGCCACCGCCCGCGACGCGTGGGGCTCGGGTTCTATTGGATGGAAGACTTCGGC
>DAHWHV010000551.1 GCA_027335545.1 Clostridia bacterium | reverse complement strand
ATGTGGCGCGGGGTTCGGGTCTGTGTCGAGTAGGCCGGGGCCGTGCGGGGCCGGCCGGTGCCGGCCGGTCCCGGGGACATGAGCGGGCCACCGGAGCGCCGCCCCGGGCGGCGGATCGCACTGGTGGCCGCCCTGATCGCGATGGGGCTCTCCCTGTTGCTGCTGGTGCAGCCGGTCTACCCAAGCGGTGCGCAGGTGCCTCTGGAGGTTTGCGTACTTTTGTGTCTCTTGGTGGCCCTCGTCGCCGGGCGGCGTCGGCGGTGAGGCCGCGGGAGGTCCGGGCGGGGGGTGGCGGGGATGCCCGGGGCCGGGCGGGGCGGGCCTGGGGGCGACGGCGCACCCACGGCAGCGGTGGCCGTCGCTGGCGAGCCGCCGGAGCGAGGCCCCGCCGCGGGGCTCAACGACACGCTACGTCATCTCCCCGATCTCCCGGGGTGCTACATCTTCCGCGACGCCGCCGACCACATCCTGTACGTGGGCAAGGCCCTCTCCCTGCGCAACCGGGTGCGGAGCTACTTTCCGGCGGGTGCGGCGACCGCCGCCCGTACCCCCGCCGGTGGAGGGAAGACGGCCGCACTGGTGGCCCTGGTCGCGCGCTTGGAGTTCATCGTCACCGATTCGGAGAGCGAAGCCCTGGTGCTGGAGAACAACCTGATCAAACAGCACCGGCCCAAATACAACATCCGTCTGCGCGACGACAAGCAATACCCCTACCTGCGCCTGGCGCAAGGCAGCCCCTGGCCCCGCCTCGAGTTGGTGCGGCAGCCGCGGCCGGACGGGGCTCGGTACTTCGGGCCCTATCCACACTCCTCCGGGGTCTGGGAGACGATGCAGATCCTGCGCCGGGTCTTCCCGTACCGTTCCTGCTCGGACCGGCGCCTCGGGCAGCCGCACGCCTGCCTTTACCACCACATCCACCGCTGCCTCGCGCCCTGCATCGCCGCCTGTACGGCGGATGCCTATCGCGCCATGGTGACGGAGTTGGAGCAGTTCCTCGACGGTCGGGGCGATGGCGTGCTGACGCGCCTGCGGGCCGCGATGGAGGCGGCCGCGGACGGCCTGCGCTTCGAGGAGGCCGCGGAACTGCGCGACCGGCTACGGGCCCTGGAGTCGGTGCTGGAGCGCCAGAAGGTCCAGGTGCGGTCGGAGACGGATCGCGACGTCCTTGCCCTCGCCCGGGGCGGGACGGAGGGGGAGGACGCCGCGATTCAGGTCTTCTTCTATCGCGGGGGCAAGCTGTCCGGGCGGGATGGCTTCCTGCTGACCGGGGCCGCGGGGCGAACGGACGCCGAGGTCGTCCTCGCCTTCCTGGAGCAGTTCTATGGCGGCGGGGGGGCAGCGGTGCCGCGGGAGGTCCTTCTGCCGCTGCCCCTGGAACCTGGGGCCGAGGTTGCCCTGGAGGCGTTGTTGCGGGGGCGCCGCGGCGGCGCGGTCCGACTCGCCGTGCCGCTCCGGGGAGAGAAGCGCCAGATCGTGGACCTCGTGCAGAAAAACGCAGCGGAGTTTTTGACCGCGGAGCTCTGGCGGCGCGACCGCAGCGCGGCGGCCGTCTCGCTGGCCCTGGAGGACTTGCGGCGCTGCCTGGACCTGCCAGCCCTGCCGCGGCGGATCGAGTGTTACGACAACTCCAATCTGCTGGGCCTGCATGCTGTGGCGGCGATGGTCGTGTTCGAGGACGGCCAGCCGCAGAAGGCCGACTACCGGAAGTTTCGCGTCAGGACGGTGGTGGGGGCGGACGATTTCGCCACCATGCGGGAGGTCCTCGGCAGGAGGTTCGCGCGAGCCCTGCGCGAGCGCCGCGCCATCGCGGCCGCCGACCCCGAGGGCGAGGTCCCCGCAGCCCAGACGCGCCCCGACGCGCCACGGGACGCGGCGGCCCCGTCGGCCGCGGACGGCGCGTCCGCCTTCACCCGCCTCCCCGACCTGGTCGTCGTGGACGGCGGGCGGGGCCAGCTCGCTGCGGCGCGGGCGGTGATGCGCGAGCTGGGGGTGGACGACATTCCGACCTGCGGCCTGGCCAAGGAACATGAGTGGGTTTTCGTCGAAGGGCGGGCGGCGCCCATCATCCTGCCCCGCACCTCCCCGGGCCTGCGCCTCCTGCAACGGGCGCGCGACGAGGCCCATCGCTTCGGCCTCGGCTTCCACCGGCAGGTGCGCGGCAAGGCCGCGGTGGCCTCGATCCTGCAAGAGGCGCCGGGGATCGGCCCGAAGCGGCGCAGGGCGTTGCTGCAGGCCTTCGGATCGTTGGCGGCCCTCCGCCAGGCCTCCGTGGCGGACCTGGCCGCCGTTCCGGGGATGAACCGCCAGGCTGCGGAGGATGTGGTCCAGTACCTTGGAGCAGTGCACCCAGAACGACCGGTCACGACCGAAGGTGGCGTATAGCGTGAACGGGGGCCTGTGCGGCCGGCACCGAGGGCAGCGAGCGTTGGGCGGACCAGAGGCGGATTCCACGGAGATGGGGGACTGCGGAGATGGATACCGGCGCGATGGGGACGTCCGGGGCAGACCAGGACCAGGGATCGGCGCGCATGACCGTTCTGCGGCTGTTGGAGCAGGGGAAGATCAGCGCCGCCGAGGCGACCGAACTCCTCAAGGCCCTGCGTGATCCCGGGCCGGGCGGTGGGCCTGGGTCGGTGGAACTGGCCGCGCGCCGCGCCGCCGAGGGCGCGCAGCGGGCCGCCGTCCGGGGTCGGCGCGCCGCCGAGTACTGGAGCCAGCACGCCGACGAGGTGGCCTCCAGGGCGGCGGAACACGCGGCCAAGGCGGTCGAGCAGGTCGGGGAGAACGTCGGTCGCATCTTCAGCACGCTGCCGGACTTCATGGACCGAGCCGTCAAGGCCGGGTGGGGGACATGGGGACCGGGCCACCGCTTCGAGGAGGTCGTCGAGGGGGATCTGGAGGGGGGGGAGGGCGCGGCGGGCCTGGATATCCAGGGGTGGAACGGGGCCGTCACCCTGCGCCCGGTCGACGGGGCCCGCGTTCGCCTCGTCTTGCGCAAGACGGTGCATGCCGCGACCGAGGCGGAGGCCCAGGAGTTGGCCCGAGCCGTGGGCGCGGAGATCTCGGGGCGCCAGGTCACGGTGCGCCGGGCGCCGGGGGCCGCGGCCTGGCCCGGTGGGGGGCTCGCCGTGGATGCCTACCTCCCCCGGGACGGGGTTTGGGGTGGTGTGGTCGGTACCGACAACGGCCAGATCGATGGGGAGGGTTTGCACTTCCGCGGCCTGCGCTTCGAGACGAGCAACGGGCGGGTGCGGCTCGCCGACTGCCGGGGGCAGGACGTCACGGTGACCACGAGCAACGGCGGCATCGAGGCCGACGGCTTTCGCGGCCGCTTGGACCTGCGCACGAGCAACGGGGCGATTTCCGTGGCGCCGGCCCACACGTCCGGCACGGACGCGGGCGCCCCCGCCATGGAGGCGGAGGTCACGGCCTCCACCAGCAACGGCCTCATCCAGGTGCGCCTGCCGGCGGGGCTGGCGGTGGATGTCGACGCGGCCACCAGCAACGGGCGCTTCGACGTCTCCGGCTTGGGCGCGGAAGCCCCGAGGCCGGAGAGCAGTCGCGGCTTCGGCCGTGCCGAGTATCGGTGGCGCTCTCCCGGCTGGGAGGATGCGCCCCGCCGGGCACGCCTAGCGCTCCGCACCACCAACGGGAGCGTGCGCTTCCTGTAGTACGGTGCGGCAAAGTCCGCTCCCGCTCCTGCAGCACCGTCTTCCGGATGCTGGGGCCCACGTTCCTCGCGCCCCGCCCCTTGTCCTTGTGGTGGAGCGGCCGGAATTCGGGAGTGGCCGCTGTACAGCGGCCACCGGGCGAGGGGCCGACCGGACACCGACCCGCTAGGCCGGTGTCCGCTGCCCCTGAGATCGGGCTGGCGCGGCAGAGAAACTGGCGCGTCACCGCCCGCCTACCCTTGCCCGTCGCCCGGGGGCGGGGGCGGATCTGCGGGGCGATCGCCCGGGAGCCCGTCTCCTCCGGCGGTTGTTTGCGCCCGATGGTGGCTGCCGCTGGCTGCCGACCACCACCACACCAAGGCGACCACCGCCGCGATGCCCAGGACCCACCACCAGATGTCCCCGGTGGTCGCCGCCACCGCATTGGTCAGGTTGAGATTCATGGAAGCGGTCCCCTTTCCTGACGGGCGGCCTCCAGCCGTCCGCGCCTGTCGGAACCCGATGCCCAGTCTGCCCCGGCCGACGGCCCGCAATCCCGGCAGGCCCGGCGAATCCCGTTCCAATCCCGTTCCAATCCCGTTCCAGAGAGGGGCCAGAGGGGACAGAGGGGCGGCGCCGGCCCGCGCGGGGCGCCGGGCGCGGGCGGCCCCGGGGGGAGGCACCATCGTGCTCGTGCGCTGGCTCGTGAACGCCGCCGCCCTATACCTCACGGCCCTCCTGCTGCCGGGCATCCGCCTCCGGGGCTTGGTCGCCACGCTGCTCGCGGCGGCCGTGCTGGGAATCGTCAACGCGGTCCTGCGTCCCCTCCTGCTGTTGCTCTCCTTGCCCCTGAATCTGGTCACGCTCGGACTCTTCACGTTCGTGATCAACGCCCTCCTGCTGTTGCTGACGGCCGCCCTGGTCCCCGGCTTCGAGGTCCGGGGGTTCTGGCCGGCCGTCCTGGGGGCCGTCGTGCTCGGGGCGATTAGCTTCCTGCTCTCCCACGTCGTGCCATGAGCGCGTTGCGCGGGGACGGGCCTCAGGGCGGGCTGCACCGCAGACCCTCCGCCCGGCGGGGCGCCGCGGCTGTCGGCGCCACCGCCGCCGCCTCCCGCTCCGCCAGGTCCTGCCACTCCCGCGCGGGAATGCGGAGGAACGCCGCCACAAGTGCGGGGTCGAACTGGGTCCCGGCGCCGCCCTGCAGTGCGGCGACGGCCACGGCGTGGCCGCGGGCGCTCCGGTAGGGACGATCGGAGGTCATGGCGTCGTAGGCGTCGACGATGGCGAAGATGCGAGCGGCCCTTTCGATCGCCGGGCCGCGCTCCCCGTCCGGGTAGCCGCTGCCGTCCCAGCGTTCGTGGTGGTGCAGGACCACCGGGAGGGTGTCCGCCAGGAAGGGGATCCCCCCCAGGATGCGGTGGCCGATCAGGGGATGCTGGCGCATCGCCCGCTCCTCGGCCGCGTCCAGCGGCCCGGGCTTGCGCAGGATGTGGTCGGGGACCCCGATCTTGCCGATGTCGTGGAGGATCGCGCCCCGATAGAGGCGCAGGTGTTCGCTCTCGGGGACGCCGGCCTCGCGCGCCAAGCGCAGGGCGTAGGCGGCGACCCGCCGGGAGTGGCTCTCCGTCTCGACATCCCGCTGGTCGAGGGCCTCCGAGAGGGCGGTGATCGTCGCGTCGTAGGCGGCCTCCAGGCGGGCTTCCGCCGCGCGGGCACGGTCCATGACGTAGTTGGCGAAGATGGACGTGCAGGCCACCCATCCAAGCCGCCAGCCCAGGGTGCCCAGCGTCGCGGCGCTGAGCGGCGCCCCCACGGCGAAGACCGCCGCGGTGTAGGAGGCCATCACCAGGGCCAGGGAGACGCGCGTGGCCCGGCCCCTGAAGCGCACGGCTACCAGGACGGCCACCGGGAAGTAGACGAGGTAGAGATTGGAGGACAGGCCCCCGGTCACGGCGATCACCGCGCTGGCCAGCAGGACGTCCGCCGCGCTCATCAGGTAGCCGCGGGTGAGCCACTCCGGATGGCGCCGGATGACCAACTCGCTGACCACCAGGCAGTACAGGGCGGCGCCTAGGCAGACCGCCCACAGCAGGTGCAGCGGTCGGCCCTGCATGAGCAGAGGGGCCACGGGCGCCGCCACAAGGATCCCCAGCCAGCGCACGCGGACGATCTGCCGCTCCGAGACGATCATCGCGGGGCTGACCTCCGGGCGCCCCGTCAGGCGCCAGGTGCCCACGGGGGCGCGGCGCTGCAGGAGGCCCCAGAGGCGTGCCGACCGGGTGGTGCCTCCGGGCGCCCCCCGTGCCGCACCGCTGTCCGGGAACACCTGACCCCACCCCCGAGGTCATATCGGCGGCGGACCGCGTCTTTGTGAGGGGAACGCCCGGGCGAACAACGGGTGGCTGCGCCAAGGGTGGGTGTCCAAGGGGTGGGTGTCCAAGGGGCGCGTGTCCAAGCGGTGGGCGCGCAACGGCTCGGTGGCCATCGGTGGCCATCGGTGGCCATCGGTGGGCCCTTGGTGGGCCCTTGGTGGGCCCTTAAGGAACATCGTCGCGGGACGCTCACCGGGGTCCCCAAGGAACCTCCGCCCGTGTCTGGCACCACATGGCGGTGGGAACGCCGTGCCGTCCGCCCGTGCGCCCTCGGCCCGCCGCCGCTGCCGAAGCGCACGACACAGCGGCGCGGCTCACCCCCCCACGAAGCCGAGCTTGGCGGCGCGATTTCGGTCAGGGCGCTGGGCTGGCCCGCGGCCCCGACCCTATGTGGCGGAGGTGGGGGGCAGCGAAGGGGCAAGGAGCGGGGCACGGCTCCGCCGCACCCCGCTCCCGGGACGACGCCTCAGGGGCTACCCCCAGCCGCCACCGGCGGCCGCCTTGGTGGTCGTCGTCGCCTTGGTCCCGGCGGTCGTCGCCTTGGTCCCGGCGGCCAAGGCGTAGTCGGCCGCGACCTTGGTGCTGCCGTTCAGCTTGAACTTGAGGGTCGCGCCCGTCTTCTGGCTCGCGCTATAGGCCCCCCCGTCGCCGTTGAGCAGCCAGCCCTTGAAGGGCCAGGTCTTGGCCTGCGCGGGATTCTGCGTGACCGTCAGCTGCGAGCCGCACGGGAAGCGCACGACCTGGCTGGCGGCGCTCACCGTGATCGGCGTGCCGCTGGCCGGGGTGATCCGGACCTTGCCCCAGACGACGCCACCGGCCTTGGTCACGCTGACGGTCAGTGGGCACTTCTTCGCCGCGGCCGCCACCGGTTGGCTGGTCGTGGCCTTGGTGGTGGTCGCCGCAGTGCCGGTCCCCGACGTGCCGGGGGAGCCGGCGGAGCCGTAGGTGGTGCCCGCGGACCCCGCGCCGCAGGCCGACAACAGGATGGCGCCACCGAGTAGGGCGCCTACCCAGGCCCCCGAGCGGCTGACGGATCCCTGCCGGATACGCATGGGCGAATCCCTCCCTCACCCTGATCCCGGTCCCCAACGCTGAGCCAGGAACGCTGAGCCTGAAAACCCCAAGGCGTCCGGAGCCTGCCTGGGTGTGTCCTGCCGTGGTGTGTCGCGTCTGATCGTGGGGGTGCCGCGGCGGCTGTCCCGCGTCGCCGGACGAACTCTGGTCGCCACCGGGCCGACGTGGATCTCTGCGCTTCCGCCCCGGCGGATCGACGCACCACCGGTGCCACACGGCACCTCGCTCCCGCGCCTATGGCGCGAAGCCCGGCGGACTCCGGTTCCGGCACCCGATCGCCGTGGACCGGGCGTGGCTCATCTACTGTTTACCACTTTCGCAAGCCACTGACCACCGGGAGCCCGGGGCCCGTCCCTCGGCGCAACAGCGCGGCGCCCCCCACGGCCGAAGCCGGGGGCGGCGGCGGCGCCCCGCGGGCGCCGCCGGGTGTGCCTCTCGCGTGGGAGCTGCGCGGGGGGATGGCGCGTGGACGGGGGGCGAGCCGGGGCCGTCACTGGACAAGCACGGCCTGCCCCCAGATCGAGGGGTTCTGTTCGCTGGAGCCCGGGTTCCCGAAGGCGATGCTCTGGTTCTGGCTGCTGCCGTTGCTGTAGGTGTCGGCGGCCGGGTCGATGCCGATCACCTGGCCGATCCCGGGAGAGGTGCCGATGTCCCCCCACGGGATGGCCATCATCGCGTCGTAGCCGCCCGCGACCTTCTTCACATAGCCGGCCACGCCCCCGGCCGACTTGCCCGACGTCACCCAGACCGACGACGGCGACCCGAGGGGGATGTCGATCTGGGTGTCGTTGCTGCCCATGGTGCTGCCACCGCCGTTGTTGGCGGAGAGATAGACCTCCATGGCGTCAGAGTTCCATGGGGTTGTGGTGTTGGCGTTGGCCGCCGAAAAGCCCTTGGGGTTCTTGACCTGTTCCAGCACGTACAGGTTCTTGGTGTCCCAGACCGCCTGGTAGGTGGCCGAGAAGCCGCTGGGCATGTGCCCGGCCATGACGTTGCCCAGCGGGGTCGCGGTGGCCTTCTTCCAGCAGGGATCCGCCGCATTGGCTGCGGGCTTGGGCGTGCAGAAGTGGATGTCGACCGCGGTCGTCGACCGCTTGGGGTTGGGATTGGCGGCCTTGGGCGCCGCCCCCCCGTTCCCCGCGCCGCCGCCGCAGGCCGCCAGCAGGCCCGCCGTCACCACCAGCGCCACCACCCCACCGAGCGGGCCTCGACCCGTGCGGGCCCGCCGAGGCCCCAGTTGCCATCTCTCGACCGTCTGCACGCGAACACCCCCCGAATGCCGAGCGGGGGAGCGCATCCGCCGGGCGGTTCCCGGGTGGCGCCTCCGGCCGCGCGGTTGCCTGCCCACAGGGGGCGTCCCCCAGTGGGCAGGGCAACCATTCGCAGCGCGTGCGGTCGTTCCTGTGGGGGGGCCGGCTGGGGGGGCGCCCCGTCCCGGCCGCGCGGACGGCTGGACCGGCGTCCCCGCGGGAGACTACGATGAGCCGCCAGTTCCGACTTGCTCGATCGGGATTGTGGTGGAGCGCGCCGTGGTCTGGTCGGGGGGGCCGCAGCCGGGTAGATGGCGGGGCCAGAGGGTCCCGCCGGCAGCGCGCGGCCCGCGCGGGCCGCGCCGACGGGCCGTGGGTGCGCAGGGACACGGGGGCAGCGGCGGCTGAAGGCTGCTGCGAGCGAAAGCAGGCGGATTTCGGCCGCCGCCACCCAGAAAGGCGGAGGGCCCGTGCTGCCCACCCTGGTGATCTTCTTCCGCGAGTCGCTGGAGGCGAGCCTCGTCGTGGGCATCCTCCTGGCCTATCTGCGGCGGGTGGAGCGCCCCGATCAGGCGCGGGCCGTCTGGCTGGGTGTGGCTGCCGGGCTGGCCGTGGCCGTCGGCGTGGCCCTGGTCGCCTATCGGTTCCTGACCGCTTACGCCGGCTCGCGCCTGCAACTGGTCCTGGAGGGCGTCACCTACCTGGTGGCCGCGGTGCTCTTGACCTACATGAGCTTTTGGATGCAGGAACAGAGCCAGGGCCTCCGCCGCGAGCTGGAGGCCCGCGTGCAGACGGCGCTCCGCCGGGGCTCCACGGCGGCGCTGGTCCTCCTGGCCGCCGTGACGGTCGGGCGCGAGGGGCTGGAGACGGTGCTCTTCACGCTGGCCATCGCCTTGGGGGCGCGCCCGGCGGCCCTGGGCGCCGGGGCGGGCCTCGGCCTCCTGGCTGGCCTGCTCTGCAGTGCCTGGCTGCATGTCCTGGGCCGGCGCCTGCCCCTTGGCGCCTTCTTCCGCGTGCTGGGCATCCTCCTGTTGCTCTTCGCGGCGGGCCTCCTGGTGGACGGTGTGCAGAACCTGCAGGCGCTCGGCTGGCTGCCCGTCGCGCAGCGGGTGGTCTGGCACAGCGCACGCCTGCTGCGCGAACACAGCGTGGTGGGCGATCTGCTCCACAGCTTCTTCGGCTACGCGGACCGACCCACGCTCCTGCAGGTCGGGGTCTACGGCGCGTTCGTGCTCACGGCCATCCCGGCCTACCTGCGCCGCGGTCCGCGCGGCGCGGGTCGACTGCGGCGGCTCGCCTGAGCGCGCAGGACTGCCGCCTCCCGTCCCGAACGCCACGGGTACGGGCAGGGGCGCGCCCAGCGGCACGGCGCCGGCGGCCCGCCCGCAGGGGGTGGAACCGTCGTGGCCGTGACCGTCCGGGACCCGGCCTCCGTCATTCCCTTCGGCCTGATCGGGGTCGGTCGTCAGGCCGATTGGGCGCATGCCCGGGCCATCCTCCACTCCGGTCGCGGGCGGATCGTCGCCGTCTGCGACGCGGATGCCGCCCTGGCCCGCAAACGGGCCCAGGAGTATGGCCTTCCGCCGGGGCGGGCCTTTTCGCGCTATGAAGACCTCCTGGAGTGCCAGGACGTGGCTGCGGTGACGATCGGCACCCCCAACCACGTCCACGGCCCGGTGGCCATCGCCGCCGCCGCGGCCGGCAAGCACGTCCTGTGTGAGAAGCCCCTGGCCATGGACACCGAGCAGGCGATCCGGATGCTGGAGGCCGCGCGAGCGGCCGGGGTACGCCACATGACGGCGTTCACCTACCGTTTCGTGCCGGCCATGCGCTACCTCCGCCAGTTGATGGCGGAGGGGCGTCTGGGCCACCCCCGCATCCTGCGCAGCCGCCGCCTGATGGATTGGCCCGACGAGTCGCTGGGCTGGCGGCAGGTGCGTGCGCAGGCGGCCTCCGGTGACCTTGGGGACATGGCCAGCCATCGCGTGGACTACGCCCAGTCCATGTTCGGCCCCATCCAGGCCGTGCAGGGCCTGACCCGTACCTTTGTCCCGGAGCGGCGCTTGCCCGACGGACGCTGGCAGGCCGCCGAGGTGGACGACTGGTGCGCCTTTATCGGCGAGTTTTCCGGGGGCGTGGTGGGCGTCTTCGAGTCCACCAAACTGGCTCGCGGCTACGGTCGCGGCGACCAGGGCACGGACGACTTCGAAGTGCATGGGGCCGACGCCAGCGCCTTCTACCGGCTGGCGCGGCCCGACAGTCTGGAGATCGGCCCCGCAGGGGGGGCGCTGGCCGCCGTCGAGGTGCCGAACGCCTGCCGCGCGCCGATCGGCGAGGGGGTCGAGCCCCTCTCGCTGGATGCCAGCCTGGCTTTCCGCGAGAACCAGATGTACGAGTTCATGGACGCGGTCCGCTCCGGGCGCGACTGCCGGCCCAGCTTCCTGGACGGGGCCCGCGTGGTGGCCGTCGTGGACGCCGTGTTGCGCTCGGCGCGGGAGCGGCGCACCGTGGATGTGGAGCAGGTGCGCTGAGGACCCGGCGGCGGCGCCGCCGGTCGCCGCTGGCCTGCGGTGGGCGCGGGTATACCGCGCGGGGCCGCGCGTCCGCGCACCCGACCGCGTTCAGCTGCGGCCCGTCCCGTCCAGCGGGGAGGAGTCGGTTCCGCGGCTCCGGACGTGGACGGGATCACGGCCGAGGGCAGAGCTGTGCCGCTGCTGCGGGGCGGCCGGTGGGCCGGCGTCTTGAGAGGGCTGTGGCGTGGGGGAGATCCGTGTCCGCGTCTGCGGCGGGCCGGAGGTCCCGCGCCCACCTGACCTGCGCCTACCTGCACCTGCGGCCCCCGGGCTGGTGGGCGTGGTCCACTTGGTCGTGACCGAGGCGCGCCGCCCTGCCGCGGTCCCGCCGCTCCCCGTGTCTCCCACCCCCCTTCGGTGCGCACATCGGCGACGTTGTCCCCATACGGTGTTCCAGGTCGGGAGCCGCGGCCTCGCGGGGCGACCCGCGGCATGGCTGTTCGCGCGCTCGGCCGGATCGCGGGGGAGGGGATCGGTCATGGGGGGCGGCATACGCTCGTTCCGTGTCCGCCGGGCCGTGGCGCAGCCCGGCGGGCCCGTCCTGCGCCCGGCGGACGTGGTGGGCCTCTACGGGCTGCATCGGTTCCACGCGCAGGGGATCTACGGCCAGGGCATCCGGATCGGCT
>DAHWHV010000521.1 GCA_027335545.1 Clostridia bacterium | reverse complement strand
CCCTGGACGACGCGGGCCCACGGACCGTCCTGGTCGGTGCGGGGGGCCGGGGGCGGGGTGCGCCCGGGCCGCGAGGCGGTGGCCGAGGAGCGGGGGGGACGGGCATGGCGGAGCAGGGTGGGGACGGGGCGGACGCCGCGGGGGAGCTGGCGTTGGACCAGGCGGCTCGCGAGTTGCTGGCCGCCGAGGTGGAGGGTGTGCTGCAGGGGGTGCGGACGGGGGAGGCGCGTGCGCGCTTCCTGGCACTGGAGTCGGCGGTGGGGGCCGGGCGCGTGCCGCCGGAGTGCCTGCCGGCCCTGGAGCAACTCCTGGCGCTGGGGATCGAGACCGGGCGGGTGGAGCGGGTGCACGGGCGGGCCGCCGATACGCTGGCGCGTGGCCTCTACCACCGGACGCCGACCGGCCGGGCGCGGGCGGAGCAGGCGGCGGCGGTAAGCCGGGCGCTGGCGGCCCTGGCGGGGGCCACCCTCGCCGGAGTCACCCTGGCCTCGGACGGGCCGGGCGCCTACCGGCTGACGCTGGAGACGGACCGCGGCGAGGTGCTGGTGCGGCTGGACCGGGGCGGGGCGCGCGTCGACTCCGTGGGGGTGGGGGTGTAGGTGGGCCGCGGGGGGGGGCTGGTCCGTGGGCTGCGGCGGCGGAACGGCCCAACGGTGCGTCCCCGGTCACGGCCGATGGGCGGACCGCCCCGCGTCACAGGACCGCTGGCGGCGTTGAAGCGTTTCGGCTTCGCGGTGGTCCGAACCGATGGGAGCTACCGCCACCTTCACCGGGAGGTGGGCGTAGCCGGTGTGATGGCGGTCGCCGTCCACGCCGACAGGGTGCTGTAGCCGGGGACCCTCCGCAGCATCCCGCGCCAAGCGGGCCCGAGCGTGGAGGCGTTCCTCGCTTTGCTGTGAGGCACGGGGAAAGCCCCCGATGGGCCCACGGCGCCCCAGGCCCCCCGCCCAAGCGGGTGCTCCCTCGCCCGGCTAGCGACGCGGTCTTCGCCGGGGGCGGACCGCTGCGCCGCGCGAACCCACGCGGACGGCTCGCCCGGCAGGCCCAAGCGGCGAGCCCGCGAACACGGTAGCGGGGGTGACGGGATGCCGGTGGCAGCGGGCGGGTGCATGGGGGTCCCCTTGGCGCGGACGGAGCGGCCCTGGGGCAGCGCGGAGGACGTGTGGGGGGTGGAGGCCGACCACCCGGAGTGTCACTGCGCCAGCGTGGTGTCCCTGCCGGGAGCGGGGGGGGAGCGGCTGGTCGCCGCCTGGTATGCCGGGAGCGCCGAGTGCCGCCCCGACGTCGCCGTGTTTGTGGCGACCCGCGACGGGGCCGGGGCGTGGTCGCCGGCGACGGTGGTCGTGGACACGCCGGGCCAGCCGGACGGCAACCCCGTCCTCGGGGTCTCGCCGGGGGGGCGGCTGTGGCTGATCTTCGCCACCCTCGACGGCCCGCGCTGGGACTCCTGCCGCCTGCGCCGCATGCACTCGGCCGACGGCGGCCGGACCTGGTCCCCGCCTGAGCCCCTGCCGGGCGCCGAACCCGGCTGGCTGGTGCGCAACAAGCCCATCGCCCAGGGGCGGGCCTGGCTGCTGCCGGTCTACGACGAGGTCGCCTGGAACGGCTTCGTCCTGCGCTCCAGCGACGACGGGGAGAGTTGGAGCGCCGGGGGCGCATCGTCGCCGAGACGGGCTGCATCCAACCGACGCTGCTGCCGGAAGCCGGCCCTGACCCGGACCCCGAGGGGCTCGCGGCGCTCCTGCGCTGTGGCCGTCGGGGAGGGCCGCTGTGGATCAGCCGCTCCGTCGACGGCGGGCGGCACTGGTCGGGGGTGGCCCCGACCCCGCTGCACAACCCCAACAGCGGCTGCGACGCCGTGGCGCGGCCCGACGGCACCTGGCTGCTGGCCTGCAACGACGGGCCGGACCGTCGCGTCCTGGCGTTGCGCCTCTCCCGGGACGGGGGCCGCACCTGGCCCGGGCGCTGGATCCTGGCCGAGGGCGAACGGGAGTACTCCTACCCCGCGCTCATCCCCGCCGCGGACGGCGGGCTGCACCTGCTCTACACCCACGAACGCCGCAGCATCCGCCACCTGCACCTGGCCCCCGGGTGGCCGGCGTGAGCCGGCGCGGGGGGCCTGGGCCCGGCGGTGGCGGCGCCCTCTACCCTTCGCCGGGCCGTAAAGCACGCCGAGGATGGCTTGAACAAGTGGCTCGCGTCCCAGTAGCACCGCGTCCATCTCGCCAGACGGAGGCGGTGACCTCGCCAAGAGGGAGGTGTGGGGCGGTGCCTAACAGACGCGTACCGCCTCGATCCCGGCTAGTTCCCCCAGCTTCCCGATCTCGGCCGCGACGTGCCCCACGCCGAGGGCCACATGGTGCGTCGGGCCATGGGCGCACCAGGCGTCGACGAAGGCGGCCGGGCCCAATGGAAACCGCAGGCGGCTGTTGGTGTTGCCGATACGGAGGATCGGACCCGGAAGCGATTCCCC
>DAHWHV010000512.1 GCA_027335545.1 Clostridia bacterium | reverse complement strand
CCGGCCAGCGGCAGGCCCGGGCCCGCCCGGCGCTGCCGCCGGTGGAGCCCGGCCGTGGGGTCGCCCCCGCCCTGGCCCCGCGGCGGGGCCAGGGCCCCTGGCCGGCCGTGGGGGCGGTCCTGCAGCGGGAGACCCGGCTCTGGTGGCGGGGTCGCGACCGACTGGGGGCCGTGGCGGCTTTCGGCCTCTTGGTCGCCCTCATCTTCGGCTTCGCGCTCGATCCAACCGCGGTCCATCTGCGACCGGTGTTTGCGGGTGTGCTCTGGACCGGGCTGCTGTTCGCCGGCCTGCCGGCCTTCGGGCGCTCGATGGTGGCGGAGTGGGAGAACGACGCCATGGACGGGTATCGGGCGACGGGCGCGGACCCGGCGGCCCTGTTCTACGGGAAGTGCCTGGCCAACCTCGGCGCGTTCGCCTGTGCCGAGGTGGTGCTCGTGCCGGCCTTTTTGGCGATCCTGCAGGTACCTCCCCAGGGGGCGGGGCTGCCGGCGCTGCTGGCGCTGGTGCTGGGCACGCTCGGCTTCGTTCCCGCCGGGAGCCTGATCGCGGCCATCGCCGGTCGCGCCCTGGGACCCGGGGGCGGCGGGCTGTTGCCGTTGCTGGCCCTGCCGTTGCTGGTCCCCGTGATCCTGGGAACCGTGCGGGTCGTGCAGGGGGCCCTGGACGCGGCGCCCCTGGCGCAGGAGGCGTGGCTGCTCATGCTCCTGGCGTATGCCGCCCTGTTCTGGTTTCTCCCGTGGATCCTCTTCCCCGTGGTCGCTGAGGCGTAGGGGGGACCGAGGCGGGCCGCGCGGCTCCGAACCGGGGGGCAGGTTCCCGGGGCGGGGTCGGCGGCGCGGTGGCGGGCAGGTGTGCGCAGGCGCAGGAGACCCCAGGCAAGTGGGGCTCCGCAGAGGGGATGGCGGGATGGGTACGGCGACGGCGACGACAGCCCCGGCCTCCGGCGTTCCGGGGTTTCGCCCCACGATCGGCGAACGGGTGCCCGGTTGGCTGGCATGGGTCGCGATCACCGCGTCCATGTATCTGGGTTTCATCTACGCCCCGCCCGAGAAGACGATGGGGGATGCGCAGCGCATCATGTACTTCCACGTGGCGGCCGCCTGGAACGGTTTTTTGGCCTTCGGCGTCGTGTTCGTCGCCGCGGTGCTGTTCCTGTGGAAGGGTGGGCGGGGCTGGTCCCGCCTCAGCTACGCCTCAGCTGAGATCGGCGTCTTCTTCACCAGCATCTGCATCATCGGCGGGTCCGTCTGGGCGCGGGCCGTGTGGAACGTCTGGTGGACCTGGGACCCCCGCTTGACCAGCACGCTCATCCTCTGGTTCGTCTTCGTCGGGATGCTGGTGGTGCGCGGCGCCGCAGAGGGGGACCGCGGGCGGGAGCGGCTTGCGGCGGTCATCGGGATCGTCGGCTTCTTCGTCGTGCCCATCGTGTACATGTCGGATCAATGGTGGGTCGGGCTCCACCCGCAGCTCATCAGGATGAGCGGTTTCGCCATGCCCGGACGGATGGTCGTCGCCCTCATGTTTTCCTTCGCCGCCTTCACGGTGTTCTACCTGTGGTTGCTGGGGAAGCGCCTCCGTCTGGTGGCCCTGGCGGAAGACGTGGCGGCCCTGCGCGAACGATTCGGCTAGGGTGGCGCGGCCGCTCGGCGCCAGGCTGCCGGGGTGCCGGGCTGGAGGGGGCGCGGAACGTGGGTCCGCGCGGCGCTGCTCGCGGACAGGGGGGATGGGGCGGATGAGTCCACTCGGGTGGATGTTCTTGGGATACAGCCTCATGTGGCTGGCGATCGTGCTCTATGTCGCCAACCTCGGGCGCCGTCAGGGCGCCCTGCACCGGGAGATTGCGCAGTTACACGCCGAACTCGACCGGACGGTGCCTGAGGCGGGGCCGGCCGAGGACCCGGCCGCGGCTGCCGGGGCGCGTTCCGGGCGGTGACGGACGGGCCGGTGATCCCTGGCGTGGAGGGGCCCTTGCCGGGTGCGGGCGAGCCCGGCCTCGCACCCCCGCTGGGCGGTCCGACGCCGTGGGGCCGCGGCCTCGGCAACGCCGCGCTGATCGTGGCCGGTGCCACGCTGGGCAGCAAGGTCCTGGGGTTCCTGCGCGACACGGTGCTCGCCGACCGCTTCGGCGCCGGGGGGATCACCGATGCCTACATCGCCGCGTCGTTCATCCCCCTGGCCCTCTTCGCGGCGGTGGGCGTGGCCATCCAGACCGTCTTCATCCCGGTGCTCGCGTCGGTCCTGGCCCGGGAGGGCAAGGCGGAGGCGGAGGAGTTCACGGCCCACCTCAATGCGGCGGTTTCGGTCGTGGTCGCCCTCCTGGTCGCCCTGCTGGAGGTGGCGGCGGGTCCGGCGGTTTCCCTGATGGGGCACGGGCTGGACCGCGCCGGGCATGTGGCGGCCGTGCGCATGGTGCGGATCATGGCCCCGCTGATCCTGTTCTACGCCTGGTCCGGCATCGTCGGCGGCGCCCTGAACGTGCGCGGCTACTTCGGCCCCAATGCGGCCATGGGCATTCCGCAGAACCTGATCATCATCGGCGCGATCATCGCCGGCACGCTGGGCGGCGGGCGGGACATCTACCTGGTGGCCTGGGGGGGGGTGGTG
>DAHWHV010000509.1 GCA_027335545.1 Clostridia bacterium | reverse complement strand
GCCTGGAGCAGCGAGCGGCGCCGAGTGAGGCCCCAGGGGAACCGAGATCCCCCGGAGCCCCGTGCGGCCTTGGCCCGCCCACCAGGCGCCCGGACGGCGGGGCGGCCCTCAGGCGGCCCCGCGGCGCTGCCGCCGGGCCGTCGCCGGCCGCAGCCGCAGGAGCACCCCGCCGCTCAGCAGCAGCAGGGAGGACCAGACCCACAGCAGCGGCCCGGCCCCCGTCTTGGGCAAGGCGGCCGCCGCGGCCGTGCCCGCCGTCTTGGCCGCCGCCGCGGCCGCGCCGGCACCGTACGCCTTGGTCAGTGCCGCGACGGACGCCGGCGCCACCGTCGTGCTCACGGCGGTGATCAGCCCGCCCGCGACGGTGGCGGTGCCATCGACCTGGACGGAGTTCACGCCCAACGTCTTGAGCGTGGGGTTGGAGAGGTCCGCGGCAAAGGAGACGTCGTTGCCGCTGACCGTGGGGGTCCCGACCAGTGTCAGGGTGATGTGGTCGGCCTGCTCCTGGGCCAACAGGGCACCCACGCCGGCCAATCCGGTCGCCGTCAGCGGGAACTTGGGCGGGTAGGCCTGCGCGGGGCCGGCGCTCCACTTCACGGAAGGGGCGAGGAGGGCCGCCGCGGCGGTGGCATTGCCCGCATTCACGTCCTTCCAGAACGTGGCGAACACCGTCCCCGCCGTGGCCGTGGCCGTGGTGGCGGCGAGCGCCGTGGGAGCGGCGACCAGCAGGGTCACGGACGCGGCCAGCGGCAACAGGCAGCGGAGCGCGCGCGTCTGCATGAACAGATAGCCCCTTTCCCCGTCCTGGACTGCCGGCGGGGGCTGGTGCGCACCGAGCAGGTGGACGGGCCGCGGGGGGATTCGCCCCAATGGGCGAAGTTTCCTGCGCGATCAAGAAGATTGGCTCCGGGCCCCCCGCGGCCCGTCACGGCGCAGCCCTTCTAGGACCACTGGCAGCGCCTGCGCCGCGGGGGCCCGGCCCTCGAACTCCAGGGAGACGTACCCTCGGTAGCCGGCCCGCCGCGGGATCGCCCCCACACGGGGGTAGTCGATGTCCAGGTCGTACCACTCCGGGCCCACGGGCCCACGAGCCCACGAGCCCACGAGCCCACGAGGTAGGATTTGGCGTGCACCAACACGGCGAGGGAGGCGAGGGCCTCCATCTGCGCGTACGTGTCGCCGGCGGCGCGCCGGTAGTTCCCCGTGTCCAGCACGACGCCCAGGTGGAGGGCAGCGCCCCGACGATGCGCCGCACGCCGAGGGGCGTCAGGCCCCAGGGGTTCTCCAGGGCCAGCATGACCCCCAGGCGGCGCGGGTCGGTGCGGGACGGCGGCCAGCCGCGTCGCCCCGCGCGTGGTCCGGGGACGACGGGGGGTGCGTTTGCGGTACGCTTGCCGAACGGACCACCGACACCCCCGCGCCCCCGGGCGCCGGGGCGGGAGGGATGCCCCTTGTGGCGCTCCACCGTAGCCGCCGCCCTGCTCGGGGCGGCCCTGGCCCTGACCCTGCCCGCCCTCGGCCTGGCGACGGGCCCACCGTCGCGCCTGATCGCGGTGTACTGGCCCCTGGTCCTGGTAACCGCGGGCCTGGGCGGCCTGCGCCGGGGGCTTGGCCCGGAACTCTACGGGCGCTGGATCCCCCTGGGGTGCCTCGTCGGCGGCCTGACCCTGGTGGCGGCCCACCTCAGCCACCTGCCCCTGGGCACACTGGCGCTGGCCGCCCTCCTGGCCTGGGCCGGCTTGGCCGTCGCCTTCGGCGGGCGGGGGAAGAATCCCCCGGGCCCGCCCTCCCCTCGATAGGAGGCGGGGCACGTGCTCCCCGGCGAGGCCCCCCGGGGCGGGGCCCCGATCGGGGGGCGGGCGCGGCCCCCGGGCCTGGGGCCGCGGGGCGTTCAGACCGTGAAGACCTTCTTGATGTACTGGCGCGTGAGCTTGAGGTCATCGACCAGGCGGCGGGTCTGCTTCGTCTCCGGCGCGTAGTTCAATTCGGCGACGAGGTAGATGTCCTGGGTCCGCAACGGGCGGGTCACCTTCTCGACGGCGCGGTAGTCGACCGTGCCGTCCCCCAGATCCTCGGCCCAGATGCCGTCGCGGGACTGCCGCAGATGCAGGGCACGGATGCGCTCCTTGTATTTGGTCACGAAGGCCACCGGGTCCGCCCCGCCCCGCTGCAGCCACTCCACGTCGACGGCCAGGCCGACGTTCTGGTTGGCCGCGGTGGCGTCCAGCAGGGCGCGGTAGAGGCGCGCATCGGCGGCGCTCTCCGCGCGGTCGTTGTGCAGCGCCAACCACAGCCCCCGCCGCTGGAGGCTCGACGCCAACTGCTGGATCCTTTCGACGGCCGCGGCCACCTCCGCATCCGTGCGCGGCCGGTCCCCGGCCAGCGGCACCAGCACGACGCCCTTGGTGTCGAGGTCGCGCGCCTTCGCTCGCTCCGCGGCGGTCACGGTGGCCATCACGGCCTGGGTGGCCTGGCCCGCGTCCAGTTCGAGTTCCGTGCAGACGGTGTACACCCGGTGGTTGTCCACGCGCAGGGCGACCGATACCGCCTCCGTGGCGTCCTTGGAACCGAAGAACTTATCGAGCCGCATCTCCACCGCGCCGAAGCCACCGACCGCGATCTCCGCCAGGTAGGCCGGCAGGTCCTTTTCCCGGCCCTGCTGCTCGTAGACGACGAAGGACAGGGCAACTCCCCGGTACACTCAGCGTCCCCCTTCCAGCCCCTTGAAACGGAGGCAGGGCTCGGCGCAGGCGCCGGGCGCTGCCCGTCCGCACCCATTCGCCGACACCGGGGAGCGGTACCTGCCACGGAGCGCGGTGGACCCCCGTCGCGGCGCCGGAGGCCTTCCCCCTTGTCACATAGCGTCGCTGGGCCGTAGCATCTGCCTACCGCGGCCCACCGCTGGCCCGCGCGGACGGGCGCCTCCGGGCGAGCGGCGGCCGCGTCCGGGACACCCGTCCCGTCCCGTCCCGTCCCAAGGAAGGACGCGCAGGAGGAGACGTATTGACGGCCGTCCACGTCGCCGCGACCCTCTCCCTGGTCCAGGCGGTGGTCCTCAGCGCCCTCCAGGGATTCACGGAACTCTTCCCCTTCTCGAGCCTCGGCGTCCAGGTCATCGTCCCGCGGCTGCTGCACTGGCCCATCAACCAGGCGGGGCCCCAGTTCCTCCCCTTCGTCGTAAGCCTGCACGTCGGCACGGCCCTGGGGCTGATCCTCTATTTCTGGCGGGATTGGGTGCGCCTGATCGGAGCCCTGTGGCGCGGTCTGACCGAGGGGTTCCGGCACGTGCGCAGCGACCCGGATCAGAAGACGATCTGGCTGTTGATCGCCGCCACCATCCCCGCGGGCCTCGTCGGGCTCCTGCTGCGCCACCCCTTGGCCCACCTCTTCGCGGCCCCCGTGCTCGCCGCGGCCCTGCTGATCGTCAACGGCGCCATCATGGCCTTCGGCGAACGCTGGGTGCGCCACCGCGAGGAGAACGTGCCGGCGATGACCTTCCCCCAGGCGGCGGGCATTGGTGTCTCCCAGGTGCTGGCCCTGATCCCGGGCCTGTCGCGTTCCGGGGTGACGATGGTCGGCGGGCTCGCCGTCGGCCTGGGGTACGAGACGGCGGCCCGCTTCTCGTTCTTGATGGCCACGCCGATCATCCTCGCCGCCGGCGCCCTGGAGGTGCACAAGCTCCACGGGGGGGCTCACGGGCTCCTGGCGCAGGCCGGGATCGGCTTCGTGGTCGCGGGCCTGGTCGCCTACCTGAGCGTCCGCTTCCTGATGCGCTACTTCGAGACGCGCCGCCTGCTGCCCCTCGCGCTGATCAGCGTGGCGGCCGGCGTGCTCTTCACGCTCCTGCTGGCCGTGGGGGCGTGATCCGGCCGTCCGGGACACCGGGCCGGGGCCCGGGTCGGCGTGGCGCCGCGCCGACCCGGGCATGCTAGGCACGGGGTGGTGGGCGTGGGAGGGGTCCCTTGCCCGTTTTGCGGCGCGCGCGTAACGGTGGCCAGCGATGGCTCGGTGGAACCGACGTGTCCCCGGTGCGGCGCATGGGCCCTCGCCGGACCCGGCCGGGCCCCCGCCGGGCTGCGCGCACAAGCGGACGATCTCGGGCCGCTCGCAACGACCCTGGCCCTGGAGTCGCGCTCGGCCCCCGGACCGGCCGGTCCCATCGCCTTCGTCCGTGCCCCTTACACGGGCGACGGGGTGCCGGAGCTGGGAGGCTGAGGGGGTGGGGGGCCCCAGCCCCCCACCGCGGCGCGCGGTCCGCACCCCCGCTCACCGCGCCGCAGGCTCCATCCCGCCCCCGGGCGCGCCCGCGCGCCCGGCCGTGGCCTCGGCCGCACCCAGCGCGACGACACCCACGGCCACCCCGAGCCAGAGGGTCGTCACGCGGGTGATCAACGTGGTGAGGACCGCCAGCGGGAGGGGCACCGCCAGCCAGAGCAGCAGCCCCACCATCACGCCCTCGGCCGCACCGATGCCCCCGGGCAGGGCCGATACGCCGCCGGCCACGGCGGCGGAGGCGACCACCAGGAGCGAGCCCCCCACAGGAAAGGGGTAGCCGAAGGCGCCCAGCGTCAGAAAGACGATCAGCCCCTCCAACCCCCAACCGATCAGGCTCAGCAGGAAGGTGAGGCCGAAGATGTCCAGCGCGAAGAGGGCCTGGGCCGAAGCCAGCAGGGTCTCCATCCGTTCCTCGAACGGGCGGAGCCGGCGGATGCGGGCCAGCAGGCGCAGCAACCCCCGCATCGCGCGCCGGCTGCGCAGCAGGAGGATGAAGATCACAACGGCAGCGATCAGCACGTAAGGAACCTGCCCGCGCCCGAGCAGGACGACGCCGACTGCGGCCAGGGTCAGCATGGCGCACCCGTCCGTGACCCGATCGGCCACGATCATGGGCGCACTGCGTGCGGCCGGCACCTGGTAGCGCTCCCAGAGCATCCAGGATTTGAAGAGCTCCCCCACCTTGCCCGGGGTGAGCGTCAGCCCCAACCCCGCCAGGAAGATGAGGAGGTTGCCCCGCCACGGCACGTGGGCGAAGCCCAGCCGCCGCGTGTAGGCGTGCCATTTGAGGAAGCGCAGGAAGTAGTTGGCGGGCGCCATGGCCACGACCAGCAGCAGCAGCCAGGGCTGGTGGAGGGCGGGCCATCCGTGCGCGGCCACCTGGCCGCCGTCAAAGGCCACGCCGATCACCGCGTAGGCGGCGGCGCAGGCCACCACGACCCAGACGGTGGCACGACGGAGGCGCGGCAGGCGCTCGCTCCAGTTGACGGCGATCCACGCTCCCTCCCGGGCCCATCGGCGCCCGCGCACCGGCGGAGCCCCGCCGATCCCGGCGGTCAGAAAAAGAAGCGGACCACCTTCAGGAGCTTCTGGTCCCACGGAACACGGTGCGTGAGACCGACCTTCCCCAGATACTCGGCGTAGTGCTCCACATACCAATCGTACGTCTCGATCAGGACTTCGGCATTGCTCTTTGCTGGCTGCCATTCCAGGACGCGCTTGGCCTTGTCCACGGAGACGAAGCTGTCCTTGTACGCGGTACGATAGTGCCATTCGACCAGCGGGGACAGTTGCAGGACCTCCAGGGCGCGCAACGCGACCACGGCCGGGCCGACCGGCACGGGGGCGAGGCGACTGCCGGTCGCCGCGTGGGCACAGAGGGCCTCCAGGTCCTCGCGCACGGTGCCGAAGCGGGCCGCCCCGATGTTGAAGAGTTCGTTGGCGGCCGCGGAGCGCGTCGCGATCCGCCACAGCGCGTCCACCAGGTCTGCCACCGCGAGCAACTGGTAGCGGTTGTTCCCCGCGCCCAGGATCGGGATCTTCTTGCCGTGTTGGATCCAGTCGAAAAGGATCTGGAACAGTCCCAGGCGGCCGGTGCCGATGAAGGTCTTGGGCCGCACGATGGCCACGTCCAGCCCTCGGGCCCGATAGGCCAGGCAGGCCTGCTCCAACTCGAATTTCGACTGCCCGTACAGACCCAGCGGCGCCAGCGCGCTGTCCTCGTACAGTGGATGGATCTCGGGAATGCCGTACAGGGCGGTCGAGGAGATGGCGATGACCCGCCGCACCCCGGCGCCGAGCGCCGCCTCCAGGACGTTGCGGGTACCCTCCACGTTGACGGCGGCGATCACGGCCGGGCTGCCCTGGATCGGCAGGGCAGCCGCCGCGTGCACGACGACATCCACGTCGGCGCAGGCCTGACGCATGGCGGCGGCGTCCCGCACGTCCGCCCGCACGGCCTCTGCCCGACCGACCAGGTCTGGCTCCTCCAACGGGAGGAGGTCCACCAGCCGCAACTCCGCCCCCTCGCGCAGAAACCGACGCGCGATGTGGCACCCCAGAAAACCCGTCCCACCGGTCACCATCGTCCGCAAGCGGCCATGTCCCCTCCCGTGCAACGGCGGTGCGGCGCGGGCCACACCCACCGGTTCCCCTGCGGCACCGGACCCGGGACCGATTCGGGCCTCCCGCCTTCAATCCCTGTCGAAGGCCCTGTCGAAGGCCCTGTCGAAGGCCCT